>NZ_JAQQPS010000030.1:0-59140 GCF_036688685.1 Massilia sp. S19_KUP03_FR1
GGATGTTCACGTGGCGGCGGAAACGATACGCACGTTACGTGAAATGGGCGCACTAAAGAGTTGTGTATAACGAGGTGACCTTAACCCCTCCACGTAAATTATCCGAAGTCGTGAGCATCAAGCGCTTGATTCCACCAAATCCTGCTCTACCGTTTCTTCCGAATCCTCCGTCAAGGAAGGTCGTTTCTTTGCTGCCAAGCGGAAACGTTTTGTGAGTAACTTTCGCCTTCACTGCTGAGCCAAAAAACTGCGCCACAGACTTCCCAAGCAGGCGACCTTTAAACAATGCCTGATACTTTCCCACAGCTCGCTTTTCGATCCGAACTTTCATAAGCGCCTTATCAAGGTCCTTCCAGTGACTTTGCAAATATCCCACAGGTTCCTTTAGCCAATTTGCATTAATAAAGTAATTATTAGAGAATGTTCCGACCGCCGCGGCTATTTTTCCATATAGCCCCCCGTCAGGTGAGTTTTTTCCTGGGGGATTAAAAACCTCAGTAATCGATCCCTCGACTGCTTGTCCACTATCGAGTTGCTTCAAAACTTGCGGTTGGATATCGTTTGCCGAAACTATCGCAACCGCCACGTATTCTGCGACCTCGGGTGGCTCCATCGCCGAGCGGTAGTCGAATTCCGTCCCATAACTCTTAAGGACCGCCAATTTTGGGTCGAACATAGGCTTGAGAGCGCCTTGCGTGCTTTCGACGCCATACGGATCTTCAGGCCTGCATATCAGATTGGATGGGACCTCTCTTTTCCCAAAAATAACCATCATCGGCTCAGGCTTTGTCTTTGGCTCGGCATCATATTTTCTTGTATCAAGGTCGATGGGTTGAAAGGTTCCCATCACGATGCCGTTTGACTTCAGTACCAAGCTTCCTTTGAACTCTCGACCTACCCATATCTGGAAGATTTCTCCGTCTTCAAACTGGGCTTTTCGCAAAAGCTTTTTTTCTCGCGGACTATAAAAAACGAAGGTCGACTCAACGGTATATGTCGCTCCCTTGCTCAAATTGACGTCGAAGATCACATCCCGATGTTTGCGTAAAATGAGCTTGATGTGATCGCTGGAACGCCAACATTTCACGGCCTCCCCCGGCAGGTCAATGCAAACATCCTGTGTCGTTGCAACCGGCTTCACCGCTGCGGATTTTTTTTGGCTCATTTTTAACCTCACTTACGTCTCGGTTGGTGGGCAATAAACGGCCCCAAAGGCGCGTCTTTTATCGTTGCCTTTCCATCGCTATCAAGCACCACCGTCTTCTTGGTGCCGCTGAAGCCAAAATCGATCGGTTCATCTGTCAGGTAATTTCCATCAGCATCGACGTACTTAATCTGCAAATCACGTTTGATATTCAGCTCGTGGATCTTGTTAGCGATTTCCACTGTCGGCACACTGACCGGCCCTGCCAACTCCTTCGCAGTCGCCTTGAAATCAATCTGGCCTGGACAGGACAGCGTGATATTCCCGCCTTCGATTTTCAGAGCGCCACCCTGCGCCGTCATCAGCACATGCGTCTTCGCCGCCACCGACACCGACTTATTAGTACTGGCAACAGTCACCGCCTTGTCGGCCGTGACACGCGTTGCACCGGAATGGCTCTGGCTGCTGACCTTCCCGCTCGCCGCATGCATAGCGAGGCCATTCTTGTCAACGCCTTTGCCGTAGGTAAACAAACTGATCCCCGCTTTCACCGCATGCCCGCTGCTTCCCTGCGCAACCAGATTGATCGTCTGCCCCGCACCCAAACTGGTGGTGGCCCCCGCCGTGAACACCGCGTTCACCGGCGTCGTCGCGACGATCCCGGCAGGACTCGACAACTGCAGCATCGGCTCGCTCCACGCCGCCACGTCCTTGTCGACGGCGTCGAGTACCCCGGCGCTGTGCTGCATCTGCGCAATCGCCGGCAGGTCTACTGGCGCCGGTTCCGCGCTGCCATCCTTGTTCTTGATCCCCGCCTTGTGCTCCTGCGCCGTGCGCGTCAGCGATTCCTGCAACTCGCGACTGGTTTCCACCTGCGCATGCGCCGCGCGCGCGTCCATCTGCGCCTGCGCCTGACGTTCGCTCGCCAGCAGCAGCCCCTGCCCGGCGCGCACGGCCAGGCTGTTTTCCGTCTTCAGTTCCGCACCCAGGCCCACCGTTTGCAGGCGCTGGTTGTCGCACTGGTGGCGCAGGTAGCCCAGGTTCAGTTCATCGGTGCCCTGGTGTGCAACCGCGTGGCGCTGCAGCGAGATGCGGGCCTGCCCGGCCGTGTCGTCGAACACAAGCTGGCTGTAGGCGCCGCTGCCCCACTGGCTGGTCGCCATGGCCTGACTCTTAAAACCGGACAGCACGGCCGCGTGGGCGTTGCCTTCGCGCGCACCGGGGAACCAGGCGGGGGCGTTGCCGGTGGCGGCGCCGGCGCCGTAATTGCCCTTGCTGTGCGGCGCGTCGGGCTTGCCGATACTGTTGTACAAGGCGCCGATGATGACCGGGCGGTCGATATTGCCCTCGACGAAATCGAGCAGCACTTCCTGGCCCACGCGCGGTACGCCAACCGCGCCCCAGTTCGAGCCGGCAATCGGGGCCAGCGATGTCGCAACCCGCACCCAGGTGCCGGCGCTGTCGTTGGCGGGCGCGCCGCTGTGGTCATCCTGCACCGGGTGCGGCAGGCGGCTGTGGCTCTTCTGGTTGCCAATCTCGCGCTGCCAGTGCATCTGCACCGTCACACGGTGGTCGCGGTCGGTGTGCACCACCGCGTCCTTCGGGCCGACGACGATCGCCGTTTGCTGGCCGCGTACCGTCGGCCGCGAGTGCAGCAGAGCACCGGCCCGGTAGCGCACCGTGGCGGCAATCGCCTCGATGCGATTGCGGTAAATCGACGCATCCTCGACCGGGCCGAGGCATTCGGCGATCCGCGCCTGCACCTCGGCATCGAGGTTGTTGCGCATCGCATGTACCACCCGCGTGACGAGGAAGGTGTCGTCATGCACAGGGTGACCATCAAGCGTAAAAGTGGTGCCGGGCGCGCACGAACGCACCGTGCCGGCGCCCGTAAACGTGGTGCGGCGCGTGCCGATTGCGTCGAGCTGGCGTTCGGCGGCGCGCTGGCCCTGTTCCTGGTCCGGGTAGGCGTACTGGCCGGGTGCGTCGCGGCAGATCATCTCCGGCGTGGCGGGATACAGGCTGGTGGCGACCTGGCGGCTGCTGTGCGTGCGGTAGTCCCAGCTGGATAGTTGCACCGCGTTGGTCAGCAGGCGCGCGGTGCAGCGCCAGCGGTCGATGCTGTCTTCGCGCATGACGGCGCCGGACTGCGTGAAGCGCACGCTTGCCTGCCGGTTCGGCTTGAAGGCGCCGTTGTGGTCGGCGATGACCAGCTGGTGCCGCTCGCGGGTGTGCTCGAACCAGTAGAACAGGCCCGCCTCATCCATCAACCGTTCGGCGAAGGCCCAGTCGCTCTCCTGGTACTGGGTGCTCAGGCTGCGCTGCGGGTAAGCATCGACCAGGTCGTAGCGCCAGCTGGGGGTCAGCTTGCCTTGTGCGCGCCAGCCGTTGAACACGGCGTCGAGGATCTCGCGCACGGTTTTATATTGGAACACGCGGCTGTCGCGGTTGCGCGCCAGGAATGCCGTCCAGGGTTCCAGCGTGAGGGTGTAGCGCGCCAGACCGCCGTTGGCGCCGGACTGCTCGACCGTCGCCAGGTGGCCGTGGAAGGGGCGGCAGCGGTTGTCGGCTGTCAGCAGTTCCAGCAACGCCGGCTGACCGATCAAGTCGCGCAGCGACAAGTGCGCGTCCAGCGACAAGGCGGTGATGACGAAGCGAAAGCCGGTACGCAGACCCTCCTCGCCATGCACGCTTTCGGCCAGCAAGGTGTTGGCGCCCAGCGGCGTGGTCAGGCGCAGCAGGCGCGTGGATTGGGTATAACTGGAGAACAGGGCGTTCAGGGACATGGCATCGTTCCAATCGGCAAGAAACTCGATTGGATGCCAGCTTGGATGGCGCTCCTTTGACTGCGATCAAGCCGCGCCCGGTTGCGGGCGCAGGTGAGGCTAGCGCACCACTTTCAGCTTGGTTTGCTTGCCTTGTCGATACGTGTACAGCGTCAGCGCGGCGTTGCGCAAATCGCCATGGGGGTCGAACGCAATCGCGCCGGTCACGCCCTGGTAGTTGATTTTCGCCAGCAGCGGCAGATAGACCGAAGGTGTCGACGATTTGGCCTGCTGCATGGCAGTGGCCAGCGTCATGACGGCATCGTAGGCGTACGGCGCGTAGGTTTGCAGCGGCAGCTTGAAGCGCTGCTCGTAACGCTTGGTGAACGCATCCATGCCGGCTTCCTGCGGCCCCGTCACGCCGCCCGCCACCACGCAGGTGACCTTGTCCTCGCCCAGCGCGTCGCCCGCCAGGCGCGGCATTTTTTCGGAACAGACGCCGTCGCCGGACACCAGTTTGGCGGCGATGCCCAGCGCTTTCATCTGGCGCAGCATGGGGCCGGCCACCGCGTCCATGCCGCCGTAGAAAATCACATCCGGTTGTTTGGCGCGGATCTGGGTCAGGATGGCGTTGAAATCGGTGGCCTTGTCGGTCGTGTACTGGCGGCTGACGATCAGCCCGGCGCCGCCCGGCATCGACTTGATGCCCTTGACGAATTCATCGGCCAGGCCCTGGCCGAAGGCGGTGCGGTCGTCGATTACCGCGATCTTTTTGGCGTGTAAGGTGTCGACCGAATAACGGGCCAGCGCGCGGCCGATCAGATTGTCATTGGCCACCACCCGAAACGCTGTTTTAAAACCCTGGCTGGTGTAGACCGGCGACGTGGTCGCCGGCGAAATTTGCGGAATGCCGGCGGCGCTGTAGATCTTGGAAGCCGGTACCGTGGTGCCCGAATTGAGGTGACCGACCACGCCGACCGCCCCGGCATCGACCAGCTTCTGCGCCACCGCCGTGCCCTGCTTCGGGTCGCTGGCGTCGTCCTCGGCCAGCAGCACCCATTTGACCTTTTTGCCGTCGATCATGACGCCCCTGGCATTCAGGTCTTCGATGGCCAGGCGGGCGCCGTTCTCGGTGTCCTTGCCCTGGTGCGCGCCGGGGCCGGAGACCGACGCGGCGCTGCCGATCTTCACCTCGATCTGGGCCAGAGCGGGAAGCGCGGCAAGGGATACAACAAGCGCAAGGGCGGTGCGAACGGGCATGGCAGCAAACTCCTCAGGGAACGTAGCCTGATTGTAAATGCTGCAACTCAAACACAGCGCGCCGCTGAGCTCAGGCGGCGCGCCCGATGTGCGCCACGGTGGCCGGCGGCAGCATCGGCCCCATCAAGCCACCCGGGGCGCGCAGCATCGCTTCAAACTCCGCCGCCGGCACCGGTTTGCTGCGCAGGTAGCCCTGGTATTGGTCGCATTCGAGTGCGCGCAGGTATTCCAGTTGCTCGGCCGTTTCGACGCCTTCGGCAATCACTTGCAGGCGCAGGCTGTGCGCCAGCGCGATGACGGAGCGCACAATGGCCGCATCGTCCGCGTCGGAATTGATATCGCGGACAAACGAGCGGTCAATTTTGAGCGTATCGAGGCGGAACTGTTTCAGGTAGCTGAGGCTGGAATAACCCGTGCCGAAATCGTCGACCGAGATATGGATACCCTGCGCGCTCAATTGCTCGAGAATGCGCACCGCATCCTGCGGGTTGTGCATGACCACGCTTTCAGTCACTTCCAGCTCCAGGTATTCGCCGGGCATGCCGGTCTCTTCCAGCACGGCGGCCACCAGTTCCGGCAAATCTTTCTGGCGGAACTGGTAGGCCGACAGATTCACGGCCACGCGCAGGCGTGCCAGGCCGGCCACTTGCCAGGCCTGGTTCTGTTCGCACGCGGTGCGCAGCACCCAGGCGCCGAGCGGGATGATCAGGCCGATTTCTTCGGCCACGCCAATGAAATCGTTCGGTGGCACCAGGCCGCGCGTGGGACAGCGCCAGCGCACCAGCGCTTCCATTGCCACCACCGCGCCGCTGGCCACGTCGACCTTCGGCTGGTAGTGCAGCTCAAATTCCTTGCGCTCGAGCGCCCGGCGCAGCGACTGCTCCATCTGCAGGCGTGCGCCGGCGGCGGCATTCATTTCAGGGGCAAAAAACTGGTAGTTGCCGCGCCCGACCTTTTTTGCGTGGTACATCGCGCTGTCGGCGTTGCTCATCAATTCGCGCAAGGTGGTGCCGTCTTCCGGGAAAATGCTGATGCCGATGCTGCCGGACACGCTTTGTTGCTGACCCTCAATGTCCATCGGCACGGCCAGCACCTCAAGCAATTTCTGCGCGACGGTACCGGCACCAGTGGGCGTGCCGATCTCCGCCAGCAGCACGACGAATTCGTCGCCGCCCAGGCGCGCCACCGTGTCTTCGGCGCGCAGACCTGACGTCAGGCGCGTGGCCACTTCCTGCAACAGCTTGTCGCCGTAGTGGTGGCCCATCGAATCGTTGATGGTTTTGAAGCGGTCCAGGTCGATGAACATCAGCGCGAAGCGCTTGCCCGAGCGGCCGCTCGCGGTAATGGCCTGGGTGATGCGGTCTTCCAGCAGGCTGCGGTTGGGCAGGCGCGTCAGGGTGTCGTGCAGGGCCAGGTGGTGCAACTGGCTGTTGGCGTGGCTGAGCGAATCGACCAGGTTGGCAGTACGGGCTGCCAGGCGCGCGTCCACCACCGACAGCAGCAGGGTAATCGTCAGCAGCGACATGGCGGCCATGCCGACCAGCATCGCCAGCCAGTCGGCATTCACGCCGCCGGTGGCCGTGCAGATGCTGCCCAGGCCGAAGCGCGCCGCGGCCATGCCGGTGTAGTGCATGGCAATCACGGCCAGCCCCATGGCGGCGGCTGCGCCGGCTTTCTTGACCTGCGCCACCAAGCCATATGCGGAGCGCAAGGTAAACGCCAGCCACAGCGCCACGATCGACGCCACGACGGCGATGACGACCGACACCGCGACGACAGCAGGATCGTAATAGATGCCCGGATTCATTTTCAGTGCGGCCATACCCAGGTAATGCATGCTGCTAATACCGGCACCCATCAACACGCCGCCGAGCAGGATGTCGAGGCGGTGGATGGTCGGACGCGTGACGATGCGCAGGGCGAACGCCGAGACGCCAATCGCCACCAGCAGCGACACCAGCGTCCACAGCAAATCGTAGCTGAGCCGGATCGGCAGCGAAAACGCCAGCATGCCAATAAAGTGCATCGACCAGATGCCGCAGCCCATGGCCACGGCGCCGCCCGCCAGCCAAAGGGTACTGGCGCGGCCCTCGGTCTCGGTGACACGTCCGGCCAGGCTCAGTGCGGTGTATGACGCCAGCATCGCCACGAAGACGGACAACAGCACCAAGCTGATTTGGTAATTACCGGTTAGATATGACACAAGAGTCCCGAACAAAAAATCAATCCCGTCTATTTATCGGCGCAATACACTGAGATATATGGACGAGCGCAATAACCATAATTACTTTATAGAAACGTAGATTAGCATAGTTTTTGTGAAGCAACTCATTGTGCATAAAGCCAATGCCACAGCGCAGGTTCAACCATTTCCACCAGTTCAGGCACACTGTCATGACTTTCTGCCACTCCGGATTTTTTGACATGACGATGCACTTCTACCAGCCGCGCGACGGCCACGGCCTGCCGCACGATCCCTTCAATGCCATTGTCGGCCCGCGCCCGATCGGCTGGATTTCGTCGATGGGCGAAGACGGCGCACTGAACCTGGCGCCTTACAGTTTTTTTAATGCCTTCAATTACACGCCGCCGATCATCGGCTTTGCCAGCATCGGCGCCAAGGACACGCTGCGCAACATCAGGCAAACGCGCGAGTTCGTCTGGAACCTGGTGACCCGCCCGCTGGCCGAGGCGATGAATGCGACCTGCGCGCCGGTGGCGCCCGGTGTCAGCGAATTCGCCCTGGCCGGCTTGCGCCCGGTGGCGTCGAACGTCGTCAAGGTGCCGCGCGTGGGCGAAAGCCAGGTCGCCTTTGAATGTCGCTGCACCCAAATCCTGCAGCTGGAAGGCGCGGACGGCGCCCAGGTGCCAACCTGGCTGATCCTGGGCGAAGTGGTGGGCGTGCATATTGAGAAGGGCTTGCTGGTCGACGGCGTCTACGACACAGCCAACGCCGGCCACGTGCTGCGCGGCGGTGGCCCGGCCGACTATTTTTCAGTGGGGCCGGAACAACTGTTCAAGATGCATCGACCACGCTGAGTTACTTCGCGGAATTGTGTTGCCGGACAAACGCCCTGAAATATTCACATCGGCTAGACTAGTTTTTGCACTTTCGCACTCACCAGGAGATTGTATGGACACAACGTGGATTGTTTCAGCGGACGCCGGCCGGGCGCGCTTTTTTTTGGAATCGCATCCCAACAAGCCCCTGCAGGAAATGGACGACATGGTCAATGGCGCCGCGCGCCTGCGCGACAGCGAGATCAATACAGACGGCATGAGTCCGCTGTCGGCCGGTAAAAGCAGCCACGGCACCGGCGGCGCCCTGCCCGGCAGCCAGTACGAACCGCAAACCACGCCCGAGCAGCACAATGCCGAAATCTTCGCCAAGGAAATTTCCGGCTTCCTGCTGCAAGCGCAGCGCGACGGCAAGTTCAAGAAACTGGCGCTGGTCGCCTCGCCCAAATTCCTCGGCCTGCTACGTGTGGCGCTCGATCCCCAGTTGAAACACCTGGTGAGTTTTGAAATCAACAAGGACTACACCCATTCCAACGGCCACCAGCTGCAGGAACAAATCAAGGCGCATCACGCCCACCATTAATCGTCGCCCCGCCGAGGAGAATCCGCATGACGCATCCCATCCTGAGTTCCCTCGGCGCAGCCTTGCTGCTGTCCGCCACCACCTCCGCGCAAGCGCAGAACAAGACCGACGTCCAGTGGCTGGGCCAGGCGACATTTAAAATCACCACGCCCGGCGGCAAGGTCATCGTGATCGACCCGTACCTCACCGCCAACCCGAAAACACCGGACGCCTATAAAAAACTGGAAGCGCTGGGCAAGGTCGACCTGATCCTGGTTACCCACGGCCACAACGACCACTTCGCCGATGCGCCCGCGTTGGCCAGGCTGAACAATGCACCCGTGTACGGCCCGGCCGGGTTGATGCAGTCGGTGGTGGCGCTGGAGATCTTGCCGGCCAATCTAGCCATGCGTTTTGGCAAAAGCGGCACCGTCACGCCGCTGGGGCCTGACATCAAGATCACCGCCGTCCATGCCGAGCACAGTTCAGAGCTGGGCTGGAAGAATCCTGCCAGCGGCAAGGACGAAGTGCACGTGGGTGGCGAGCCGGTGGGCTACATCATCGAGCTGGAAAACGGCTTCAAAATTTATCACGCCGGCGACACTGGCCTGTTTGGCGACATGAAGCTGATTGGTGACTATTACAAGCCGGACCTGGCCTTGATCCCGATCGGTGGCTACTTCGTGATGAGCCCGAAAGATGCCGCCTATGCCACCCGCGAATGGCTGCATCCCCGCTACGTGATACCGATGCATTACGGGACCACGCCGCAGCTGAAGGGCACGCCGGCCGAGTACGCGGCCGCGCTGGGCAGCAGCCGGACCAAGGTGATGGCGCTTAATCCCGGAGACAAAACGACGTTTTGATGTTTCTGTTTACCACATCAGATCATCGGGAATCTGGAACGCCGCATACGGATCGTCCTCTTCCACGGCCGCGACAGTCTTGTTGACCCGCACCACCATGGACGGATCGCGCTCGGCAATCTTGTCGGCCACCACGCGCGGCACCAGCTCGGTGACAACGCCCTTGGCACCGTTCTCAACCACGATCACCAGCCGTCCCGCCATCAGGTGGCCCTGCACGGCAGCGGACACATACATCCGTTCCACTTTGCCGTCATAGGTGTAGTGGTAGGCGATGTCGCCATTGCCCTTGCCCTGGCGATTCTTATTCACCATCTGCGTGATCTGCGCGGCGATCGCCTTCTGATTCGCGGCGGCGTCGCGCTGCAAATTCAGTTCGCGCGCGCGCTCGGCCTGCTTGCGCTGCGCTTCCTGCGCAGCCAGCTTCACTTCGTCGACCGACTGCGTGCCGGTGCGCCGCTCCACCTTCTTTTGCTTGCTCTTGTCCTGGTTGGCCAGTTTGACCTTGTTTTTATCCACCAGGCCTGCTTTGAGCAATTGCTCCGCCAAGGAAACCATCTGCTACTCCTTCAATGTTATCTGCGCAAGGGCGTCAGCATAGCAAGGATCAAATCGCACAGGTTCACAACAGTGGCCCATATCGGCCCAGATTTATTTGGAAACTATATTGCCTGTCAGTACAATTGACTTGTAGTAACAATATAACGATAACTTTTCAGGCCTTTCATGTTCACTAAAACTGTTTTTGCTGTTGCTGCCATTACCATTGCCGGCGCCGTCCAGGCGCAAGTCGCACCTGTGCGCACCATCCTGGTTCCCGCGCCGATGCGCGTCATGCTGGGCTTTGGTGTCGTCGGCGGTGGCGATGACCTCGTTACTGCCCAACGCACGAATGGCGGGAGCGACACCCTCAAGGCTGGCGACGGCGTGATCTTTTCGGCCGGCATCGACTACCGCGTCAACCCGGCGTTTTCGCTGCAGGCATCGGCCGGCTACCATCGCAGCCAGATCTCGGCCGACAACGGCAAGGTAGAATTCACCCGCGTCCCCGTCGAGCTGCTGGGCTTTTACCACTTCAACGAAAACTGGCGCCTCGGCGGCGGCGTGCGTTATGTCAGCAAGCCGACCTTGAAAGGCAGCGGCGTGGCCAACATGCCCGACTTTGAATTCAACAGCACCACCGGCGGCGTGATTGAAGCGGAATACCTGCTGGGCCGCAACTGGGGCTTCCAGCTGCGTTATGTGCACGAAACACTCAAGGCGGACGGCTACCGCGACACCAATGCGGACCAGGCCGGCCTGGGCGTGCGCTACTACTTCTAAGTCACGAGGCGCAGGTCGTCATGCTGCGCCAGTATCGCGAGCAGCCAGTCGGCAAACACGCGCAGCTTCGGCGTGGCCATCCGGCCCTTTGGATACACCAGTGAAATCGGCTGCGCCGGCAAGGATGCGTCCGGCAACACTGGCACCAGGCTGCCGTCATCGAAATGGGCGCGCGCCTGGTAGGTGGCGCAGCGCGCCAGGCCCAGGCCCTGCAGCGCGCAAATCATGTTGGCATCGCCATCGTTAACCGACACCGGCCCGCCCAGCGCCACATTGATGCGCTTGCCGTCCACCAGAACATCCCAATCGAAGGCGCGCCCGCTACGCCCGGCCACATGCACCACGCTGCGATGCACCGCCAGTTGCGCCACCGTCTGCGGCAAACCATGGCGCGCCACATACGCCGGCGCCGCACACAAGACAAATGGCATGACGCCAATCTGGCGGCCGATCATCGCCGAATCCTGCAGTTTGCCCACCCGCACCGCGCAGTCGGCGCCCTCCTCGGTCAAATCGACCAGTCGATCCGTGAATGAAATGACCAGTTCCAGGTCGGGATACATATCACGGAACTGTGCCAGCCTGGGCAGGATGAAATTCCGGCCCAGCGTCGACGGCAATTCGACCCGCAGGCGTCCGCGCGGGCTGGCGGCGTCCTGTCCCCTGAAGCGCGCTTCGGCCACTTCGAGCGCCTGCAGGATGTCCTGGCAGTCGCGCAGGTAATCAATGCCTTCGGCCGTGAGCGACAGGCGCCGCGTGGTGCGCTGGAGCAGCTGCACACCGAGCGCCGCTTCCAGCTTCTGGATGGTGGCCGTCAAGGCCGCGCGCGGCACGTTGAGCGTCTCGGCAGCCTTTGAAAAACTGTTGGCTTCGACGATGCGGACAAACGCACGCATGGCCTTGATTTTATCCATTGTTCATATTAAGTGAAAAGTGATAGTCGATTATGCCTGATTATCTTCAACACATATTTCTTTACACTGGGCGTACTGATTAACCGCGAACACGCCCATGAAAACCGATTCCGACCTTACGCCACGCATGACCCTGTTGCTGGCCACCGCCTGCGGCATGATCGTCGCCAATATTTATTACGCCCAGACGCTGGTGGGACCGATTGCACGCGCCACCGGCCTGGCGCCCGAAGTGGCGGGCCTGATCGTGACGTTGACGCAAATCGGCTACGCGCTCGGTTTGCTGTTCCTGGTGCCGCTGGGCGATTTGCTGGAAAACCGGCGCCTGGTGGTAGTTGCACTGCTGTGTGCCTCAGTGGCGCTGCTGGCGGCGGCCTTGAGTACCAGCGGCGCCCTGTTCCTGGCTGCGGCGCTGGCCATCGGTCTGTGCTCGGTCGTGGCCCAGGTGCTGGTACCGTTCGCCGCCCACCTGTCGAAAGAAGCGACCCGGGGCGCGGCGGTCGGCAAAGTTGTCAGCGGCTTGCTGCTGGGGATCATGCTGGCGCGCCCGGTGGCCAGCCTGGTGGCCGATCACGCCAACTGGCACGTGGTGTTTGGCGGCGCCTCGGTGCTGATGGCGGTGCTGGCCTTGGTGCTATTCAAGAATTTGCCACAACGCCATCCCCAGGCGCCCTTACCGTATCCAAAACTGATCGGTTCGCTGTGGCACCTGCTCGCCGGCACGCCGGTGCTGCGCCGCCGCGCGCTGTACCAGGCCGGCCTGTTCGGTTCCTTCAGCCTGTTCTGGACCGTGACGCCGCTGGAATTGACCAGCCCTGCGTTCGGCCTGTCGCAAACCGGGGTGGCAATTTTTGCGCTGGTGGGCATGGCCGGCGCGATCGCCTCGCCGGTGGCCGGACGCCTGGCCGATAGTGGGCACACACTTGCTGCCACCGCCGCTGCCCTGGTTCTCGGTGTCATCGGCTTTGCGCTGCCGCTGGTGTCGACGCAATCGCATACGCTGGCCCTGGCCATTTTGGTGGCCGCCTCGATCATCCTCGACATGGCCGTGGCCGCCAACCTGGTGCTGGGCCAGCGCGCCATCTTTGCATTGGCCGCCGACGTGCGCAGCCGCCTGAACGGCCTGTATTTCGCGCTGACCTTCGCCGGTGGCGCGCTCGGTTCAGCCCTGGGCGGCTGGATGTACGCCAGCCACGGCTGGCATGCCGCGCTGCTGACCGGCATGGCGTTCCCGGCGCTGGCCTTCCTGGGCTGGCTGCTGGAATATGCAAGCCGTGCGGCTGCCGGCCGCGCCGCAAAGAATGTTGCTTAAATTAGACAACAGCAGCGTCGTGACTTTTGAATAGATTTTGGCAAGTTATTTCCAGTAAGCTAGTTTTTTCTTCTGGGAGTGATCATGCTGACACGACTGCTGTGCCTAGTAAGCGCTGCACTGTTTTCCATGGCCCTGTGCGGACCCGCCGTGGCGGCTGCCGATGGCGCCACCGCCAGCGAAAAAGCCGCGCAATTTTTGCAGTCGCTGCATTTCCAGGAGGGCAGCATCAAGCTGCCAGGCGACGTGGCCACGCTGACGCTGCCGCCTTCGTTCCGCTATCTGTCCCCGGCCGATACCGAGCGCGTCCTGGTCGATGCCTGGGGCAACCCGCCCGGCGCCGTCACGCTGGGCATGATCGTGCCAAGCGGCGTCAGTCCGATCGAGCAGAACGGTTGGGGCGCGATCATCACCTACGACAAGGATGGCCACGTCAAGGACGACGATGCCGACAGCATCAAGTACGACGAGCTGCTCAAGGACATGCAGGAAAGTGTCAGCGAGAACAATGCCGCGCGCAAGGAAAAAGGCTATGCGCCGATGACGCTGGTGGGCTGGGCCGAACGCCCGCACTACGACAAGGCGCAACATAAACTGTACTGGGCCAAGGAACTGCGCACCGAAGGCGAGCAGCAGAACGGCCTGAACTACAACGTGCGGGTGCTGGGCCGCGAAGGCGTGCTGGTGCTCAATGCCATTGCCGGGCGCGACCAGCTCGACGCCATCAAGGTCGAGATGCAGAAAGTCACCGCCTTCACCAATTTTACGCCCGGCTTGCGCTACACCGATTTCAATGCCAGCACGGACAAGGTGGCCGAATATGGCCTGGCCGCGCTGGTTGCCGGCGGCGTGGCTGCCAAACTGGGCCTGTTCGGCAAGCTGCTGGCCCTGCTCCTCGCCTTCAAAAAAATCATCCTGCTGGTGGTCGCCGGCTTCGGCACCGCGATCTACAAATTTTTCAAACGCGAAAAACCCCCGGTGTATCCGATCAGCGCGCCTGACAGTCCCGAGCACGATGAAAAAGTGGACCTGACCAAGCGCTGATCACATCGCGTTCAGCGCCGCCAGCGCAGCGGCGTCGAGTGTCAGATTGCTGGCCGCGACGTTCTGGCGCAGGTGCGCCACCGACGACGTACCCGGAATCACCAGCACGTTTGGCGCGCGCTGCAGCAGCCAGGCCAGCGCCACCTGCATGGTCGTCGCTTCGAGCCGGGCGGCAACATCGCTCAGGGTGCTCGACTGCAGCGGCGTGAAACCACCCAGCGGGAAAAACGGCACATAGGCGATACCATCCGCAGCGAGCGTGTCGATCAGTGCATCGTCGACGCGGTGGGCCAGGTTGTACATGTTCTGGACGCAGACGATCTGCGCCAGTTTGCGGCCCTCGGCGATTTGCGCCGCATCCACGTTCGACAGGCCGATGTGTTTTACCAGTCCCTCCTCCTGCAGGCGCACCAGCGTGCCCAGGCTTTCAGCGATCGACGAACCGTCCGGGCCGGCCAGCCCGGGTGCGCGCAGGTTGACCACGTCGATGCGTTCCAGACCCAGGTTACGCAAATTGGCGTGCACGGCGTCGCGCAATTCGTTGCTCGATGCGGCCGGCAGCCACGAGGCGTCGTCACCGCGCTTGAAGCCGATCTTGGTCACAATGGTCAAGCCGTCGCGGTAAGGGTGCAGCGCTTCGCGGATGATCTGGTTGGTGATGTGCGGGCCATAGAAATCCGAGGTGTCGATGTGGTTGATGCCCAGCTCGATGGCACTGCGTAACACGGCGACGGCGGCCGCACGGTCTTTCGGCGGACCGAACACGTGCGGGCCGGCCAGCTGCATGGCGCCGTAGCCCATGCGGTTCAATTTCAAATCGGTGTGCGCGGGTATATAGATGGTTTGCATGGTGAACTCCAGTGAAGTAGATGAGGTAACCATCGTAGGCGCGAATCGGCTGTGTGATAATCGGGTCAATCGCGCACGGGCTGTGCGCTAATCCGCACAATCTACTTATGCAAAATGATTCCATGGCTGACCTGGCGGCGTTTGCGCTGATCGCCCGGCACAGCGGTTTTCGCCAGGCGGCGCGCGCCAGCGGCCAGTCGGCATCAAAGCTGAGCGAAGCGCTGCGCCGGCTCGAGCAGCAACTGGGCATCCGCCTGTTGACGCGCACCACGCGCAGCGTGAAACCCACCGAGGCGGGCGCGCTGCTGCTCACGCGCTTGCGCCCGGCACTCGACGACGTGGCCAGCGCCCTCGACGTTCTCAATGAACTGCGCGACAGCCCGCGCGGCACGCTGCGCCTGAACGTGCCGGTCAGCGCGGCGCGCCTGTTCCTGCCCGAGATGGTCAACCGCTTCATGGGCCTGTATCCCGAGATCGTGCTGGAGCTCGTCGTCGACAACAATTTCGTCGACCTGGCCGCCAGTGGCTGCGACGCCGGCATCCGCTACGGCGAGCGCATGGAGCTGGACATGATCGCGATGCCGATCGGCCCGCGCACGGAACGCTTTGCCGCCGCGGCTTCACCCGCCTACCTTGCCCGGTGCGGCGTGCCCGCGCACCCGCGCGACCTGCTGCAGCACGCCTGCCTGCGCGGGCGCTTTCTCAGCGGCGCCATCTATCCATGGGAATTCGAAAAGGATGGCCAGGCCCTCTCGGTCGAGCCGGGCGGCCCGCTGATCGTCACGCCGAGCTCGTTCGATCTGGCGGTCAGCGCGGCCATTGCCGGCCAAGGTGTCATTTATTTGTTCGAGGCATGGCTGGCACCGCACCTGGCGTCCGGCGCGCTGGCGCCCGTGCTGCCGGACTGGTGGCTGACCTTTCCCGGCCCCTTCCTGTACTACCCGGGCCGGCGCCACCTGCCCGCACCACTGCGCGCCTTTATCGATTTTGTGCGCACCGACAGTTATGATCATTCCATGACAAAGGAAACTGCATGAAAAAATACGCCTTGATCGGCCTGCTGGCAATGGCCGCAACAGCCGCAGCGGATACGCCGCTGACGACCATCCCCACCCTCGACACGGCCCGCTACGCCGGCACCTGGTACGAGATCGCGAAATATCCGAATTACTTCCAGCGCAAATGCCTCTCCAACACGGTGGCCAACTACAGCGCGCAGCCGGACGGCACCATCCGCGTCGACAACCGCTGCACCCAGGAAGGCAACAAAGTCGAGCAAGCCGTGGGCCAGGCGCGCCAACCGGGCGGACCCGGTTCGCCGAAACTCGAAGTGCGGTTTGCGCCGGCGTGGCTATCGTTGCTGCCCTTCGTGTGGGGGAATTACTGGGTGATCGACCTCGATCCGGGCTACACGCTGGTGGCCGTCAGCGAGCCCAAGCGCGAGTACCTGTGGATTCTGTCGCGCACGGCGAAGGTTGAGCCGCAGGCGTATGCGGGACTGGTGCAGCGGCTGGCGGCCAAGGGTTTCGATACGAGCAAGCTGGTGGTCACGAAACAGGGCAACTAATGCGGTTCGCGCGGCTCGGCCACGCCGCCTTTGCACTGCTGGCATTGCTGGCACTACCGGCGCGCTCGAGCGACCTGGTCCAGCTGATCAACGCCTACCGGGCCGGGCCAGCCGTGTGCGCCGGCCGCATGTCCCCTGCGCTGCCCCCGTTGCAGGCCAGGGCGGCACTGGCGCAGGTGCACATGGCGTCCGGCCGCTTCCTGCAGCAAGACCTGGCGCGCGCCGGCTACCGGGCCTTGCAGGTCGAGGCGATCGGCGTGCGCGGCGCCAGCGACCTGGACAGCGTCATGCAGCTGTTGCGCGAGCAGCACTGCGCCACCTTGCGCAATCCGGCCTTGCCCGATATCGGCGTGGTGCCGGAGGGCGACGGCTGGTCGATCTTGCTCGCGCGCGAAGACATTGTGCCGCCGCTGCCAACGCAGGCGCAATCGACGCGCGCCATCCTGGACGCGACCAACCGCGCCCGCGCCACGGCACGCAACTGCGGCGCCCGGGCGTTTCCCGCGGCGCCGCCGCTGGTATTGAACGCGTCACTCGACGCGGCCGCGCTGGCGCACAGCAGCGAGATGGCGGCGCTGCGCTACTTCAGCCACCAGGGCAAGGACGGCAGCCAGGTGGGCGAGCGCGCCCTGCGCGCCGGCTACCGCTGGCAGCAGATCGGAGAAAACATCGCCTCGGGCATGCGCACGCCGGACGATGCGGTGGCCGGCTGGGTGGCCAGCCCGGGCCACTGCGCCAACCTGATGAACCCGGGATTCACCGCCATGGGCAGCGGCTACGCCAAGAGCACGCAGACGGATATCGTGTTCTGGACCCAGGTGTTCGGGCGCTGAGGCGCAGTCAGCAAGTTTTATCCAGCAGCGGGGCCGGCGCTGGCCGCCAGCTTTTACATGACCTTGACCGCGCGGCCGATGAACTGGATCGGCCCGGTCGGCTTGTTCAACGGCGAACCCTTGACCGGCTCCAGCGTCAGCTCGAACAGCTGGTTCGGCTGCACGTTCGGCAAGGCGTCGAGT
This sequence comes from Massilia sp. S19_KUP03_FR1, assembly GCF_036688685.1. NCBI lineage: Bacteria > Pseudomonadati > Pseudomonadota > Betaproteobacteria > Burkholderiales > Oxalobacteraceae > Massilia > Massilia sp. S19_KUP03_FR1. The sequence goes on from NZ_JAQQPS010000030.1 coordinate 17,641, forward strand.
GGAATGGTGATGGTCTGGCCAGGTTTCACCAGGCCCAGCGAGACCGGACCGCGCCAGCCATCGGCCTTGGTCCAGAATTGCAGTGATTTGTCGCTCGGCACCGACGCCGTGCCCAGCGGCACCAGATTTAACTCGCGGCCCATGCTGGCCTGCATCACGTAACCCGGCGCCTTGTTGTCCGGCGCCACCAGCACGACCATGTATTGCGGCTTGCCGGCGCCCGCGTCCGGACGGCCCGCCAACACCACGGCCAGCAGCGCCGCCAGCGCCACGGAGGTACCGGTCAGGGCGCGCCACAGTGATAAAGAACGCCAGACCGATGCACGCACCGGTTGCACCCCTGCCGCACTGCGGGCGATGCGGCGCCACAGTTGCGCCGACGGCGTCACCGGCTCGGCCAGGCTGGCCAGCGGCAACAAATCGGCTTCCCACTGCACGATGGCAGCGCGCAAGGCAGCGTTCGAGCCGAGCTGCAATTCGAGGGCGCGGCGTTCGTCGGCGCCCAGCGTGCCGAGCACGTACTCGGCCGCTTGCGCGCGCAGGTGGTCGGATAAGGGAGCGTTACTCATGACAGGCACGACTTCAAAGAGGCAAGGCTGCGCTTGATCCACGATTTCACGGTACCGGCAGGCGCAGCCACGCGTTCGGCAATTTCACGGTGCGACAAGCCGTCCACATACGCATGCAGCAGGCAGTTGCGGCGCACCGGTTCGAGTTGTTCCATGCAAAGGGCGATCTGGCCGGCGCAGCCTTGCCAGGCAAAGCTGTCGGCCATTTCTTCCCACTGCGTCATCGAGGCATTCGCATCGAGGGCCACGAAGGTGGCGTCGTCGACCCCGATTTCGCGCGCATTGTCGCGCACGGCGTTCAGGGCCAGGTGGCGCGTGACGGTGTACAGCCAGCCGCGCGCCGCGCCACGCAAGGGGTCGAAACTGCCGGCCCCGGTCCAGATCTTGATGAACGCATCGTGCACGATATCCTCCGCCAGCGCCGTGTCGCGCACGATCCGTTTTGCCACGCCGAGCAGGCGCGCACCTTCCTGGTCGTACAGGCGGCGCAGCGCCGACTGGTCGCCTGCAGCGCAGGCCGCCAGTGCGGCGTCGTAGTCGAATCCCTCGAATGGGTCAGGCAAAATAAGTCATGGCAGTGTGGGTCGGCGTTCCTCGGGGAATCGTATCACAGTTGCCAGTGCGACAATGCTCAGCTGGCTTTCCAGAAAATGTAGTCGCCCTGGTAAGGCACCACGACGCGCGCGCCCTTGGTGTCGACGGCGCAACCAGTGGCCGGGGCCGCCCCACCCTTGAGTGCCACGCGCTGGATGTAGCTCACGCCCATCATGGCGCCGCTGCCCATGGCCGGATTGGCTTTCACCAGTTGATACGGGATATTGCCGGCGCCGGAAGGGGCGACGGCAACCTGCGTGCCGGACACTTTCGAGCCGTCGTTCGCTTCCCACGTGGCTGGCGGGCCATAATAGGTGCCGACCTTCTTGCCGGCGCGGTCAGCCAGCGTGGCTTTCGGGCCGACAAATACCCACTCCGTGCTGCCCGGCATGGCGGCCTTGTCGCGGCATTCATACGTCAGCTCGCCCGTGGCAACGGTTTCCATGGCGACCATGTGGCCAGCAGGCACTTGCACGGTGGGTGGCAAGCTCGCTTGCGAGTACATACTTGCAGGCATGGTGGAACAGGCGCCCAGCACGAGCGTGGAAGCGGCAGCGGCAAGGATCAGGGGCAGGCGGGATGGGGTCATGGTGGTTCTCCGGGTAAGTGGCGCAGGGCGCCGATACTGGTACTACCCACGGAGCAATGGTTTGGATGCAGTGCGCGCAAACTATTTTTAGTGCGAGGCGCGCGCGCCGGCGGCGCCGCTGAAGGGCTGGCGCAACAGCAGCTTTTCGAACTCGGTGGCCGGCAAGGGTTGGGCAAACAAATAACCCTGCACGAAGTCGCAACCGTGTGTGCTCAGGCAGGCGCGCTGGGCGCTCGTCTCGACGCCCTCGGCAATGACCTTCAAACCCAGCTTGTGGGCCATCACGATGATGGTCTCGGTAATCGTCATGCTGGTGCGGTCGTGCAGCATTTCGGCCACGAACGACTGGTCGATTTTTAAATAATCGATGTCGAGCCGTTTCAGGTAACTCATCGACGAGTAGCCGGTACCGAAATCGTCGATCGACACTTCCACCCCGCCCTGCTGCAGTTCATGCAGGCGGCGGAACACCGGTTCGGACAGGTGCAGCAGCACGCCCTCGGTAATTTCCACCGCGATGCTACTGTGCGGCATACCCTGGCGGTCGAGATAGCCGATCCAGTCGCTGGTGTAGCCATGCGGGAGGAACTGGATCGGTGACTTGTTGATCGAAATTTGCAGCGTTCTGCCCAGCATGCGGCTCCAGTGCGCCGACCAGTCCGCCGCTTCGAAAAACACCCAGTTGCCGATCTCGTGGATCATGCCGGTTTCTTCGGCGATAGCGATGAATTCGCTCGGCAGCATCAGGTCGTGGCCCGGGCGGCGCCAGCGCAGCAGCGCCTCGGCCTTGGTGATCTGGCCGGTCTGGTTGTCGAGGATGGGCTGAAAGTGCAGTTCGAGCTGGCGCTGGGCCAGGGCCTGGCGCAGTTCGGCCGTCAGTTTCAGGCGGCGCATGGCGGCGCGCTGCATGGCCGGCTCGAAAAACGTCAGCTGGTTGCGCCCTGCCGCCTTGGCCCGGTACATGGCGTGGTCGGCATTGCGCATCAGGTCTTCGGGCAGCTTGCCGTCGCCCGGATACAGGGTGATGCCGACGCTGCCGGAAATACTCACCTGCTCGACCCCGAGCTGAAATGGCTGGCGCAGCGCGTCGATGATGCCCTGGGCGGTCTGCTCGATGTGTTCGACTTCGGTCGTTTCGGTGAGGATGACGGTGAATTCGTCGCCACCCAGGCGCGCCACCGTGTCGCCCGGGCGCAGCTGGTTGCCGATGCGCTCGGCAACCAGCGCGAGCAATTGATCGCCAGCGTCGTGGCCGTGCAAATCGTTGACCTCTTTAAAACGGTCGAGGTCGATGAACAACAGCGCCATGCCATGCTGACCGACGGCGGCTTGGCGCATTGCCTGTTCCAGCCGGTCGCGAAATAGCACCCGGTTGGGGAGCCCGGTGAGGGCATCGTAATGGGCGCGCCGTTCCAGTTTTTGATTGAACTGGCGGATCGTGTCTTCAGTGCGCTTGCGTTCGGAAATATCGTTGGTAAAGCCATGCCACAGCACGCTGCCATCGACGCGCCGCGCCGGCTTTGCGGCCAGCTCGCGCCAGTGCCAGCCGTGCGCGCCCATCGATACGCGGTATTCGGCACGAAACGGCGTCAGGCGGCGTGCCGATTCGCGCAGCGCCTGGCGCAGGCGGCGGCGGTCGCGCCGTTGGATGCGCGCCAGCAGCAAGCGGAGGTTGTCCTGGATTTGACCGGGTGTGAGCTGGAATAGTTCAGTCGACATGGTGCTCACAAACGGCACCGTGACCAGGCCGGCCGGCGTCATGTGCAACTGGAACAGTGCGCCCGGCACCTGCTGGGCCAGCTGCGCCAGCAGCTCGTAACTGCGCTCCAGCTCCTGCCGCAGTTCAGTCGTGGCAGTGATGTCGACGATGGTGCCGACCATGCGCGTGGCGGCCCCGGCTTCATCGCTGGCGACGATGCTGCCGCGCGCCTCGATCCAGATCCAGCGGCCGGACGCGTGGCGCACGCGATGTTCGTCGATGCACATGGTGTCCGGTTGGGCCAGGCAAGTCTGCAGGTGGGACTGCACGCGCCCGATATCGTCCGGGTGAATGTGCGACCACCAGAATTCGTAGCCGGCCTCTTCGCGCGGGTCGAGGCCGAGGATTTGCTTGAACCGCCTGGAATAAAACACGGTGTTGGCGGCGATATTCCAGTCCCAGACGCCTTCGCCGGCACTGTCGAGCGCAAACGCCAGCCGCTCCTCACTGACCTGCAGCTCGGCCGCGGTCTGGGCCAGGTCGGCATTGAGCTCACGTAACTGCTGCTCGGCCTGTTTGAGCTGGGTGATGTCGTGCACGGTAGCAATCAGTTCGCTGATATGGCCGCTGGCGGCCATCACGGGGGTGATTGATACCGAGCCGATCCGTCCTTGGCCGGCAGGAAAACTGCGCACCTGTTCCCACTGCACGGTGGCGCCGGTCGCCATGACTTCGCGGCACTTGGCCAGCGCAAACGAACAGGTCGGTTCCGGGATGACCTCCTGCACCAGCTTGCCGACCACCTCCTCTTGCGACAGGTCGGCGGCCGCGCAAAATGCATGGTTGACCGAAACGAAGCGAAACTGATCGTCGGAATCGCGCCGGACGTGGCACGCCACTTCTTCCATGTTGCCGTACACAACGGCATACGCCATGTCGCGCGCGTAGACGGCTTGCTCGGCCAGCGCCAGCTGCTGTTCGCTGGCCACGCAGGCGCTGACATCGACCAGGGTACAGAGCAGCGTATCGGGATCGACGCGCGTGAAATACAGATTGCACCAAAGGCCTTGCGGCGGCGCTGCCAAAGCATGGGGATGGTATCGGGTGGGCTGTTCCGGCATCGCATCCGGCTGCACACCACCCAGTGCGCATTCATAGACAGGTTCGGCGGTGTCGTCGGCCAGGGCCCGGGAGACGGCTTCGCGCAAGGGCGCCGGCCAGTGTGCGACGCTGCCCGTCGCCGTGGCTGGCGCCGCCACAGTGCGCATCAGCGCCAGCAAGGCCTCATTGGCGCGCCAGGCACGCTTGCGATGGGCCAGCAACATCGGCAAACTGGACTGCATCACCCATGCACTTGCAACTTCGAGGCGCGCCGCCGCGGCATCCACGCCCGTGACAGCACGACCCATGCGCTTAGTCCTTCACGGTCAACTGAGGCTACGCCTGTCAGTGTAGGCCGTTTGCCAAAATTGGCAATGTCGAATGACCGGCCCAAAACAGCGCGCGGCTATACTGCTGGTCTTTCACTTTATTTGTCAGGTACCACGATGAGCGCTCTTCCCCCATGCCCCCAATGCCAGTCCGCCTTTACCTACGAGGACGGCGACCAGCTGGTGTGTCCGGAATGCGGCCACGAATGGCGCGCCGGCGCTGAAGGTGCAACCGAGACGGCCCGCGTCTACCGCGACAGCACCGGCGCCATCCTGCAGGACGGCGACACGGTCACCATCATTAAGGATTTGAAACCGAAGGGGTCAGGCGGCGTCATCAAGCAAGGCACCAAGGTCAAGAATATCCGCCTGGTCGACAGCGACCACGATATCGATTGCAAGATCGACGGTTTCGGCGCCATGAGCCTGAAAACCGAGTTCGTCAAAAAAGTATAAGCCGCAGCCAGCCGCCGTCGAAACTGCCGCCTGATGCGGCTTGTTGAAAATCGACCTTGCTGCTTATTGGCCAGTTGTGGTCGGTGGTGGCGTGGTGCTGGCCGGCGGCACGGTGGTGCTGCCAGTGGTTCCGGGGCGGCCGCTTGCATCCATGCTGCCACTGCTGTTGCCGCTGGTGCCCATGGTACCCTCGGCACCGGTGGTGCCCGAGGCCTCGCCACTCGACCGACCACTGCTGCCGGCCGCGCCCGAACTGCCCTGGCTGGTAGTCGATGTCGATTTTTTGGTGGTGTTTTTTTTCGCCTTCGGCGTCGACTGGGTGGGCGACCTGGCGTCGAGCAGGGTTTTGTCGGCGGCCGTGGTGCTGGTGTTTTCCTGGCCGCTCGCTTGTGCGCCTCCGGCCAGGGCCAGGGCGATGGATGCACCGATGATGCTCTTGAGTAGATGATTCATTTGCATGATGATTCTCCGGAGATGTTGGGAAAGCCGAAAAGTTACTGCGATTCACTTCACTGCCTTGACATCCAGTCTAGACGTTCAACATACCGGCCCGCGCACGGTAGACTTCTGGAAACACTGGCAACGCAGATTCATTGTCATTTCGTGCCTTACGGCACACAGCCGCTGCAAATCAAGCGTGTGCGCACGCGAAAATTCGGTCAGGCGTATCATGTACCGATGATTCCATTATCCATACTCGACCTCTCCCCGATTGCCGAAGGCAGCGATACCGGTGCCTCTTTCCGCAATTCCCTCAACCTTGCACAGCACGGCGAACAGTGGGGCTTTAACCGCTTCTGGCTGGCGGAACACCACGGCATGCCGGGTATCGCCAGCGCCGCCACCTCAGTGCTGATGGGCTACGTGGCCGGCGGCACCAAGACCATCCGCGTGGGCGCCGGCGGCATCATGCTGCCGAACCACTCCCCGCTGGTGATTGCCGAACAGTTCGGCACCCTCGAGTCGCTGTATCCGGGTCGGATCGACCTGGGCCTGGGCCGCGCCCCCGGCTCCGACCAGGTGACGGCGCGCGCGCTGCGCCGCAACCTGTCTTCCGACGCCGACCAGTTCCCGCAGGATGTCGTGGAATTGCAGGATTATTTTGCCGACTCGCCGCGCCGCCAGGTGCGCGCGGTGCCGGGCGCCGGCCTGAACGTGCCGCTGTGGATCCTGGGCTCGAGCACCTTCGGCGCCCAGCTGGCTGCGCACCTCGGCCTGCCATTCGCGTTCGCATCGCACTTCGCGCCGCAGATGATGATGCAAGCTATTTCCATCTACCGCTCCACGTTCCGGCCATCGGCGCAGTTGCAGAAACCGCACGTGATGCTCGGTTACAACGTGTTTGCCGCCGACACCGACGCCGAAGCGGCCTACCAGGCCACCTCGATGCAGCAAGCATTTGTGAACCTGCGCACCGGCCGACCATCGAAGCTGCAGCCACCGAAGGAAGGCTACCTGGAGCAACTGGAACCGCAGGCGCGCGCCATGCTGAACGACGTGTTGTCGTGTTCAGCGATCGGCGCCCCGGATACCGTCGCCACTGCCATGAAACAATTCATCGAACGCACCGGCGCCGATGAACTGATGGTGACATCGCAGATTTTCGACCATGCCGCGCGCCTGCGCTCGTACGAAATCACGGCGCAGGTCAGGGATGCGAACTAAAGTTCAGGCGGCATCGCCTCGATGAGTTGCACGGTCGAACGCACCTTGCCCATCGCAGGGAAGATCTTGCGGGTCGAAAAATGGTGCAGCTCGGCCGCGCCGCTGGTCATTGCGTCTTCCGCAAAGTACAGGTGGAAGCCGCGGTCGAAGGCTTCGCGCGCAGTCGATTCAACGCCGTAATTGGTGGCGATGCCGCACAGGATGATGTTTTTGACGTTATTACGGCGCAGCTGCAGTTCCAGGTCGGTGCCGTAGAAAGCGCCCCAGGAACGCTTCTTGACGACGATATCGGTCGCTTCCACGCCCACTTCCGGCACCAGCACGGATGCGTGCGGCGGCGGTGGCGCGCCGCGGCCGGAAATCGGCGCATCGCCGCCCATCTGCAACAGTTCATCGAGCTGCACGTGCACGAAAATCACGGTGCCGCCGTGGTTGCGCATCGATTGCGCCAGCAGCACGGTATTGCCCACCACCTGGTCAGACGAATACGGCGCGTGGTCACCGGCCACGATGCCGTGTTGCAGGTCGATGACCACCAGCGCGGTGTGGGCGATATCGATTTTGAATGGGTGGATGGCAGCGGTCATGGCTTGGTTCTTTCGATGGTTAAAAGGTCATGCAATGGTCGCCAGTATGCCGAAATATTGGCTGCCTGCCCGTACGGCTGCGCCGGCACCACCTGCCTTAGCGGGCTTGTTGCTTTCTCAACTGTTAAATTATTTGCCCATCGCTCTGCAACAAATCCCGTACTGGAGTAGGATGGTCGTCTGCAAACCGCGTAAGGATGTCTTCAATGAATCAACGCCGCTCGTTTCTCAAAGCTTCCCTCGTCCTCGCCTCCGCCTCCAGCCTGCCCATGGTTGGCAAAGCGTCCATGGTCACGTCCGCTGAACGCAAGCTGAGCCTGTACAACACACACACCGGTGAAAGCGTGAACCGCGTGTTCTGGGCCGAAGGCAAGTTCGACCCCGATGCTTTGCAGGACATTAACAAAGTGCTGCGCGACCACCGCAACAACGCGGTCGCCGCCATCGATCCCCAGTTGCTGCTGCTGCTCGATCAGGTCAACGGCCGAATGGAATCGAACAAGACTTTGCACATCATTTCCGGCTACCGCTCGCCCGAATCGAATGCCATGCTCAATGCCAACACCAGCGGCGTCGCCAAACACAGCATGCACATGGACGGCAAGGCCATCGATATCCGCATGCCGGGCCGCAACCTGGCGCAATTGCGCAAGGCCGCCATGTCGCTGCGCGGCGGCGGGGTCGGCTACTACCCCGACTCGCAGTTCGTGCACATGGACACCGGCCGCCTGCGCAGCTGGTAATGCGTCGCCTGCTGGTGTTACTGGCCGTGGTCGCGCCCTGCGCGTTGGCGCAAACCGTCATCGTAAAAAGCACGCGCGACCCGGTCGACAAGTCGTACCGCAAAATGGTCAAGGGCATGGAGCGGTTCGCGCGCGAACATGCTCTCGCGCCCCAGGCCGAACTGCGCTTTCGCCTGTTGCCGCGCCTGCCCAATGCCGACATGCGCGACATCACCTTGCGCATCGCCGGCGACACCGCGTCGCAGCCGCTGCCGGTGGCGCCCGACAACAGTTTCGCGCTGGTGCGCAATGAACAATTGCTGCGCGAAGACGCCGCGGTCCTCGCCAACCGCCGCACGGCCAGCATGACCTGGCGCGCCTCGATCGTCTCGCCCGGCCTGCCCGAAGGCACACGTCGCCTGGGCGACCTGCGCCTCGAATGCAAGGTCGGCATGGACGCCGGCCTGATATCAAATACCTCGCCGATGTTCGCGTGGCTGTCCGATGCGCTGACCAGTACCGACGCCGTCTGCGGCCAGCCGGACGGCAACTACGTGTTCTTTGCCGAGCGGCCAATTCTCGGCATCACGCTGCGCGCCGGCGCGCGCATGGAAGCGCTGCCATTCAAGATGCTGTATGCGGGCGGCGGCAAGACGGCCGCCGAGCTGCCCTACTGCGACTGCCAGGTGCTGCTGGACCGCTCCTACTATGCGCCGATCTGGGACGCCAGCTGGCCGGACGACACGCTCGTCGAGTTCGACTACATGCAGGAAGCGGCGCCATGAAGCTGATCATTCTTGCCCTGTGCGCCAGCTTGCTGGCCGGCTGCGCCAGCGCACCGGCGCCGCTGGGCACGTCGATTCCCGCGGCCCGCCTGGATGCGGCAATCGTCCCGGGCCAGACCACGCGCGCCCAGATGCTGGGCGCGCTCGGCCCCACCAAATTCGTCCATTTCGATTCCGGCTACGAAGTCTGGCTGTACCAGTCGCCTGCCGACGGCGGCCGGTTTGCCGAGTTCGTCGTGCTGGTCGATCCGGCTGGCGTAGTCAGCAAAACGCGCCGGCGCGCGCCCTCTTCACCATAATCTTTCCTCAAGCAAGCGTGCGCTCCACCTGAACGGTTGGCGGCACAATCCTCAGCAAGGGCTGTCAAACCACTGTTCTCTGCCGGAGATGTCATGATCGCGCACGCACGCTTGTACTTTCTGGGATTGCTGTATTGCCTCCTGTGCGCGTGCGGCGGAGGCGGGGGCGATGGCGGCACGCCCGGCCTGCCGTCACCCACCACGGGCAGTCTGGCCGTGACGATTACCAGCCTGCCGGCCGGCAGCAACGGTGCAGTGCGCATCACCGGCCCGAATAACTATCTGCAGGATCTGACCCAGACCACCACCCTGAGCACGCTGACGCCCGGTGGATATACCATCAGTGCCGGCAACGTCACCGTGGGCGCCGCGACCTGGACGCCGGCACCTGCTTCACAAACGGTCACCGTCACGGCCGCCGCCACCGCCAATGCCACTGTGGTATACGGCAGCACGGCCGTGGCACTGGCTGCGGTGGAAGTGGCCACGGCCGTCAACCCGGTCTTCCTCACCGCGCCGCCAGGCGATGCGCGCCAGTTCATCGTCGAGCGCGCCGGGCGCATCCGCATCATGCAGAACGGGGTGCTGCTGGCGCAACCATACCTCGACATCAGCGCGCGCGTGTTCACCAGCGGCGAAGGCGGCCTGCTGTCGATCGCGTTCGATCCGCGCTTCTCAATCAATGGCTACGTCTACCTGTATTACATCGATACCAGCCAGAACATCACCATCGAACGTTTTACGGCGTCCGCCAACGTCAACCTGGCCGACCCGACCTCGGGCCTGGTCATCATTTCGATCCCCCACCCGAACTTCACCAACCATTTTGGCGGGACGGTCGCCTTCGGGCCGGATGGCTTTCTCTACCTTGGCACCGGAGACGGCGGCGGTGGCGGCGACCCGACAAGCAATGCGCAAAACCTGAATGTGCTGCTCGGCAAACTGCTGAGGCTGGACGTCAGCAATGCCTCGCCCACCCAGCGCTATACGATTCCGCCGTCGAATCCGTACGTGGGACAGGCCGGCCGGCGCGGCGAAATCTGGGCGTCGGGCCTGCGCAACCCCTGGCGCTTCACCTTCGATGGCGCCCAGACCATCATTGCCGACGTGGGCCAGGACCAGCGCGAAGAAGTCGATATCGTCGCGGCCAGCGCCAGCGGCCTGAACTACGGCTGGAATATCACCGAGGGCACGGCGTGCTACAACGCCACCGCGTGCGACCTGACCGGCTTGAGCGCCCCGGCATTCGACTACCAGCATGGCGCCAACAATGTGAATGGGTGCTCGATCACCGGCGGCTTCGTCTACCGCGGCGCGGCGCTGCCCGAACTGGCCGGACGCTATTTTTATTCGGACTATTGCGCTGGTTTCGTCAAGAGCGTGGTGCCGGGCGCCAATGGCACGGTCAGCGAGCAGCGCGACTGGAATATCACTGGCCTTGGCAATGTGCTGTCGTTCGGGCGCGACGGCAACGGCGAACTGTATCTGCTTGCCGGCAGCGGCAAGATCTACCGTCTGAGCCGCAAATGAGCGGTGCATTTCTTTTCCGTTCAGAAAGGAATCCAAACCGGGTAGAATTGACTGATGGCCCGCTTACAACTCGACTTCCCCGAAGACCAGTACTGTTTCACCACGCCGTTGACGGTGCGGGTAACAGACATCAATGGTGCGAACCACCTTGGCAACGACTCGATGATCTCGATGATCTCCGAGGCGCGCGCACGGTTTCTGTTTGAATACGGGGTGCCCGAAACGGAACGCGACGGCAGCGGCATCATCGTCACCGACCTGGCCACCACCTACCGCGCCGAAGCGCACGCGCGCGACCAGTTGGTGTTCGAGGTCGGCGTCATGGATTTCAACAAATATGGCGGCGACATCATCTTCCGCGTTACGCGCCCGCGCGACCGCAAGCTCATCGCCATGGCCAAATCCGGCTTCGTGTTTTTCAACTATCTGACCAGCCAGGTTGTCGCCATGCCGGACGATTTCCGGGCCAAGTTCAGCCGGGTCAACTGGATAGATTAGTGCTGCGAGGCACCCGCACGGCAAGTAAGTAAGTGAACCGGGCAGGCACGCTCAACCCGGTTTGCGCGGCGCCACGGCCTTGTAAAACCAGTCGTCGATCATCTTCTTTTCGTAGCGCAGCGGGTCGCTGGCCGACAGGCGATTCGAATCGAACTGGTAATTCATGTCCTGCAACTGGACCTCGCCGCTGTTGACGACCTTGCCGCCGGACTCGACGGCAAAGTGCAGCTTCATGCGCGGCCAGTCGGCGCCACCGCGCATGATGCGGATGTCATTTGAACCGCGCCGGGCTGGCTCGATGCGGCCAGCCAGGTCGAGGTCGAGCACATCGATGCGCAGGTCGGTCCCGGCCGGCAAATTCTTGCCCAGCTTGTTGAAATAATCGCCGATGTCTTTCAGCACCCGGTCGCGGTCGACGGGCGAAAACGGCATGTCGGGATAATTTTCCGGCTTGACGAAATTGACGGTCACCGCTGCGCTGGCGGCAGCACTGGCCAGCAGCAAACTGCCGACGACGAACATCTTCAGAAACTGTTTCATTGCTTGCCTCACGAACGATATGGGAACAACAAGTGATCTTACGCCGCTTTCACAATGACGTCCGCACACCGGCATCGTGCGCAATAGACCGTATTTACGGCATGTCGCGTTGCGCTTTCTGAAACGAAATGGAGGAATTAGCGCCGTCCTTTCTTCTGTGAAAACTGTGAGCAACGAAACAACTGAACCGTTTATGACCAGAGGTGTCACATTTCGGCACAAGCAATTGTATTGCCGGTTGTTAAGGATGAACTCTGATATTACAATCATTTGATATAGCGCAACTGTTTTCCGTGGCGCAACCATCCACTCGATAACCGGTATCGGAACGTCCACATGTCCTTCTTGTCCCCTGCCGCGCCCAAACTAGCACCGTGGAAAGTTTTGCTCGTCGATGATGAGCCGGATATCCACGATGTCACCAAGCTGACACTGAACCGATTCCGTCTCGATGGCCGCGCCCTGTCTTTCGTGCACGCCTATTCCGGCGCGGAGGCGAAGGAAGTGCTGGCGCGCGAAAAAGATATCGCGCTGGTATTTCTCGACGTGGTAATGGAGCGCGACGACAGTGGACTGGAAGTGGCGCGCTGGATGCGCCAGGACCTGAACAACCAGTTCACCCGCATCGTGCTGCGCACCGGCCAGCCGGGCCAGGCACCGGAAGAGCGCGTGATCGTCGACTACGACATCAACGACTACAAGGAAAAGACCGAACTCGACCGCACCAAGCTGTTCACTACCACCTTCGCCGCACTGCGCGCCTACCGTGACATCATGAAGGTAGAAGAAGCGCGCCGCACGCAGCACGTGTACCGCGAAGGCCTGGAGCGCGTGATTGCCGCGTCGGCCCACATCTTCCAGCAACGCAATCTGAAAGACTTTGCCAGCGGCTTGCTGCAGCAAGTGGTCGCCCTGCTGCGGCTCGAACAAAGCATGCTGCTGCGCGTGGCCGGCGCCAGCCTGATCACGGGCGAGTCGGAATACGAAGTGCTGGCCCAGATCGGTGACATGGGCGAGGAAGTCCTGACCGACGAACTGCTGGCGCAACTCGACGATGCGCACCGCAACCGCATCTCGCGGCTGCAATCGGGCACCTATATCGGCTACTTCCCAAACAATAGCGGCAAGGCATCGTTGCTGGTACTAAAAGGTGTGGAATCGATTTCCGACATCGATGCGCAGTTGCTGGAAGTGTTTTGTTCCGGCGTCGCGATCGCCTTCGACAATATCTTGCTGAACCAGGAAATCACCGATACCCAGGCCGAACTGATCATGCGCCTGGGCGACGTGGTCGAATCGCGCTCGCACGAAGCAGGTAACCACGTACGCCGGATGGCGCAGGTAGTGCATATGCTGGCACAGGAGTCGGGCATGTCGGATGACGAAACGGCGGTGCTGGTGCACGCGTCGCCAATGCACGACATCGGCAAGATCGCCACGCCCGACAGCGTGCTGCTGAAACCGGGCAAGCTCGATGCAGAAGAGTGGGCCATCATGCAGCAGCACCCCACCATCGGCCTGCAGATCCTGGACGGCTCGTCCCGTCCGATCCTGAAAGCGGCGGCGGTGATCGCCCACCAGCACCACGAAAAGTATGACGGCAGCGGCTATCCGCAGGGGCTGCACGGTACCGACATCCACCCGTATGCGCGCATCGTCGCGGTGGCGGATGTGTTCGATGCGCTCAGCCATGCGCGCTGCTACAAGGAAGCCTGGCCGATCGACCAGGTGACGGCGTATCTGCGCGACGTGTCGGGGAAACACCTCGACCCGGTGTATGTCGACATTCTGATCCGGAATATCGACAAGGCGGAAGAGATCAACCGCACCTTGCCGGATTGATTGGCCACAGCTAAAGCGCTGCTTTTTCCACCCGTCGGCTCTGCGGAAACCGCAACCAGTACTTCAGCCCTTGCCCCGGCGCACTCTCCACGCGAATGGTGCCGCCGAGGGGACCGGTGGCCAGGTTGTACAGGATGTGCGCGCCCAGCCCGCTGCCGCCGGTCCCGCGCCGCGTGGTAAAGAACGGATCGAACAGTTTACCCAGCGTATCGGCATCCATCCCCGCGCCGTCGTCGCTGTAGGCAAATTCCACCATCCCGTTGGCACACGCCGCGTGCAGCCGGATATTGCCGGCCTGCTCGTGCTCGAAGCCGTGCACCAGTGAATTGACCACCATATTCGTGACGATCTGCGACACCGCCCCCGGGAAACTGTCGAGCACCACGTCGGCCGGGCAATCGACCGTTACTTTTACCGGCCGGCCCTTGAGTTTCGGCTGCAGCGACAGCAACACTTCATTGAGATAAGTGAGCAGATTAAAGCTGCGGATCGCGTCGGACGACTGGTCCACCGCCACCTGTTTGAAACTGCGCACCAGGGCCGCCGCGCGCTGGGTGTTGGTGGTCATGATGCGCAGCGACTGGTCGATGATGTCGAAGAACGATTCGAGGCTCTCGGCCGTCATCTCGCCGGCGGCCAGTTCCTCGCGCGTCAGTTTCAGCTCCTGCACCAGGTGCGAGGTCGCCGTCACGCAAATGCCCAGCGGCGTATTGATTTCGTGCGCCACGCCGGCCACCAGGCGGCCCAGCGACGCCAGCTTTTCCTGGCGCACCAGTTCCGACTGGGCGTCGCGCAGCGCGGCATTCTGGCGTTCGAGCATCTCGGTGCGTTCATGCACGGCGCGCTCGAGGCGGTCGACGCTTTGCAAACCCTGCAACGCCACCGAGACGTGGTTGGCAATTACGCCGAACAGCGCTTCGTCTTCAGCGCTGTAGCGGTGCGCCAGGGCGTAGCTCTGGATGACAATCGCGCCCAGCGCCTGGTGATGCTGGTCGAGCAGCGGGCAGCCCATCCATTGCTGGGCGACGCTGCCGACGATCTGGTTGCCGTTGAGGATGGCGCGCTGGCGGAAATCTTCCGCTGTGAGCGTCAGTTTTTCGCGGTGCTGGATGACCCACACCGTGGGCGATTGTTCAGGCGTGCCCAGCTTGACGCAGGTATCGGGTCCGGGCACCAGGCCGACATCGACTTCATCGACGAAATACACGAAGCGCACTGCGTCGTCGTCGCGCTCGGACAGGGCCACATAAAAATTGGCCGCATACATGATGCGGCCGAGCGCGCGGTGCACGGCGCTGACAAATTGACTGATGTCGGTGCAGCTCATCGACAGCTGGCCAATTTCCAGTAGCATGGCCTGCACGGCTTCCAGTCGCTCGAGACGGTTTTTCATTCGTTTCCCTAGTGTGATGCACTAAAGAAATATAACAGCCTGCCCGGTACAGGACCAGTGCCTTCGCGGCGTCCTGTGGTATTTAGTGCCTATCCCAGTAGGTAGGAGGAAGCGGATGCCGATGCATGGCGAGTGTGGGCAAGGCGAGAGGAGGACGCATGGCTAGCCATGCTACGACGAGCAACGCAGTCCACGCTTGCCAGGCGCGGCAGCAGCGACTCCGCACTACTGGGATAGGCACTTAAGACCTTATTGCGACGAGCGCGGCGCCTTGAAATCGGCTGCGACCCATTTATCGGCGCTGGTGGACGTAAGCTTGAAGTTGGCGTCGACGCGCGCGGTCGCCACCTGCTCGCCCATTTCATCGAAGGCTTTCAAAATGGCGTACGGATGCTCTTCGTCCGGGATGATATCCATCGTCACTTTCAGCTCGCCCTCGTCGGTACGCACATACAAATACTTGTGCAGCTGGGCGTGCAGCGCCTGTTCGTGGCGGCGAATCACTTCGGAGGCGGTTTTCACCAGCGTGTGAAAGGCGTTGACGTCGAGCGGCTTCGGATTTTTTTTGTCGCGGCCCATGGTCCAGGGGCCGACCAGCGCCGGCTCCGGCTCGCCATCCTTGATCATCGCCACCGCCCAACCCTCGTCGTCGTCATTCTTGATGACGCGCGCGGTCCAGCCATTGCCTTGCCACAGGCGCGGTTGCTGCACCGGGCCGTCGTCTTCGGGTTCGTCGTATTCTTGGGTAGCGTCGGTCATGGTGGACATCATTTGAGCTGGCATTTGCCACGGGCCCAAATGATAGAGGAAAACGCCGCGTCCGGTCAGGCCTGCACCAGATATAAACCGGGACGGCCGGGCGGCGTGACCGGCGGGCCGACCGGCACGCGCACCGGGTCGATGGACGGTTCCGGCACGTGCTTGCTGAACGGGTTGACCGGATTGATGATGATCGGCGGGATCGCCGGCGGCGCCGAGGGCGGGCCTTTCGGACCACCGGGTACCGCCGCCCAAACGTGGGCAATGTGACGCAAGATTGCATGCATGATTGACTTCCTCCTGCAACAGAGCAGGCTGTCAGTATAGGCCGCAACTCGGCGATTGCAAGGCGGCGCCGCGCTGCACACAGCTGATCGCCCGAACCGGACCGTCCATCGGCGCAAATATGCAGCCTGTCGCAAACGCCCGCTGCGCCCGCGTGGCGCTCGCTACAGTACAACCATACCAACCACGTCGTACCAAGAACCCAAGAGGCCACGCCATGAAAAAAATCGCCCCCTTCATCCTGCTGTTTCTGTTCGCCGCCGTCCTGTGGAACGTGTTTGCCGACATGCACGGAGTGGTGTTCGACATCGATGGCGACGAGATCGACGGCCCCGCCGGCGCCCTGCTCGGCCTGCTGTTCGCCGGTGGCGGCACCCTCCTGGCGGCGTGCATCATGGTGTTGGTTGGCTTGGTGCTGGTGGTGGTGTTTGCCGGCGTCGGCATCCTGCTGCTGGGCGGGCTGATGCTGGCCGCCTGCTGCGTGGCACTGGCCGTCTCGCCGCTGCTGCTGCCCCTGTTGCTGCCGCTGGCGCTGATCTGGTACCTGGTCAGCCGCGCCCGCCGCCCACGGGTGGTGCTCGAAAAGTCAGCCTAAAGCCACGAACTGTTCATAGCCCCGGGCCCGCAAGGCGCACGCCGGACAGCTGCCGCAACCGTAGCCCCAGGCGTGCAAGGCGCCGCGCTCACCCAGATAGCAGGTGTGGGTGTCGGTGCGAATCAAATCGACCAGGCCGGCGCCACCCAGGCTGTGCGCCAGCTCCCAGGTCTGCTTCTTGTCCAGCCACATCAGCGGCGTTTCCACTTTCAGGCGCGTGGCCATGCCCAGGTTCAGCGCCACCTGCAAGGCCTTCATGGTGTCGTCGCGGCAGTCGGGGTAGCCGGAAAAATCGGTCTCGCACATGCCGCCCACCAGCACCGTCAAGCCGCGCCGGTACGCCACCGTCGCCGCCACCGTCATGAACAGCAGGTTGCGGCCCGGCACGAAGGTGTTCGGCAAGCCGTTGGCCTGCATGGCAATTTCCACGTTCGAAGTCAGCGCCGTGTCGGAGATCTTGCCGATCAGGGACAGGTCGATCATGTGATCTTCGCCCAGCTTGTGCGCCCACTGCGGATACTGCGCGCGGATTTTTTCGAGCAAGGTCGGGCGCACCGTCAGCTCGATAGCATGGCGCTGGCCATAATCGAAACCGATGGTTTCCACGCGTTCGTAACGGGCAAGCGCCCAGGCCAGGCAGGTGGTGGAATCTTGGCCGCCGCTGAAGAGGACGAGCGCAGTATCGCTAGGTAGCATGTGATGTTGTCCTGGAGTTAATCGTTCGCCGCTGATTTTGGCAATCCGTTAAGATGGCGGGAGTATTGATATCCTGGAGCGCCATGTTTTTCGCAAGACCACACCACGCCGCAGCGGCATACCGGCAGCCCCGAATTCTGGCACAAATCGTGCTGACCGTGTGCATCGCCCCCGCCCTCGTTTCCGCCGCCATGGCACAGGAAGCGCCCGCCCCGGCGATCAGCTATACGGTGCGCATCGATGCGTCGCGCCAGCTGGAAAAACTGCTCGAAGATAACCTCGACCTGGTGCGCTTCCAGGGCAACGCCAAGATGACCATGGACCAGTTGCAGCGCCTGGTAAAGGTCACGCCGGACCAGGCCAAAACCCTGCTCGAAACGGAAGGCTATTACAGCGCCAAAGTCACGGCCGGCCTGGACGAAAAGAACAGCGGCAACCCGATCGTGCGCGTGACTGTCGAACCAGGTGAGGCCACCGTGGTGGGCAACCTCGACCTGCTGCTGCAAGGTTACGTGCCGTTCGACGCCAATAGCGTGCCGCTCGATGCGAACGACCTGCGCACGCGCTGGGCGCTGCCAGAAGGCGCGCGCTTTCGCATGGCCGACTGGGAGTCGGCCAAAAAGTCGCTGGTGCGCCAGATTGCGCAGACGCGTTTCCCGCGCGCGCAACTGGCCGACTCCAGCGCCACGGTCGACCCGGACCAGCACAAGGCAGCCCTGAAAGTGGTGGTCGACAGCGGCCCCGAAATGCGCTTCGGCGCCACCCGCATCCGCGGCATGCGGCGCTATCCGCAAACCGTCGTCACCAACCTGAATAAAATCGCGCCGGGCGACGAGTACAGCGAAGCGGCCATGCAGGCCTTGCAGCAGAAACTGCAGGACACCGGCTACTTCGCCAGCGTCGAAGTGGGTGTCGACATGCGCGGCGTGATCGGTGCACAAATCGAAAACCTCGATGAAGCGGACGAAGCGAAGGATCCCGACGTCGCCGCGCCCACCGCCGTGAATGGCCCGACCACGCTGCCGGTGGTGGTGCGCGTCACTGAAAACAAGCAGCAGAACGTCACCGCCGGCGTCGGTATATCGACCAACACGGGTGCGCGCACGCAGCTGGCCTACGACAACCTGAACGTGTTCGGCCTGCGCATGAAGTCGAATCTCACGTACGAGCAGAAGCAGCAGATCGCGCGCGCCGACTTTTACTGGCCGACCTCGCCCGCCGGCTACAACGACAGCGTCGGGGGCGGCTACACGCACACCGACATCGAAAACGAAATCACGGCGGTGACCAGCGTCTCGGCCAAGCGCGCCTGGGGCACGCCGCTGCTGGAAAAGAGCGTGACGATCGAAGCGCTGACCGAACAACTCAGTGTCGGCAACATCATCTCGTCGCGCGCGAAAAGCGTGCCGGTGACGTTTGCCATCACCAAGCGCTCGCTCGACAGCCTGATCGCGCCGACGCGCGGGTACGTCGTCTCCGGCCAGTTCGGCGGCGCCGTGCTGCCGGTGCTGACGGACGAAAAATTCGTCCGTGCCTATGCCCGCTTCATCAACTACCGCCCGCTCGGCAAGGAAGGCACCCTGATCCTGCGCGGCGAAGCCGGCGCGGTCGGCTCGAAAGAAAAAATCGGCGTCCCGAGCACGGTGCTGTTCCGCGCCGGCGGCGACCAGTCGGTGCGCGGTTACGCCTACCAGGAACTGGGCGTCAAGCTGGGCGACGCCACGGTCGGTGCGCGCTATCTGGCCACCGCCAGCGCCGAATACGACTGGTGGTTCAAGCCGCCGTACGGCGTGGCCGTGTTTGTCGACGCGGGCAATGCCGCCGACACCGTCAAGGACCTGAAACCGAAATACGGCTATGGCCTGGGCGCGCGCTGGCGCAGCCCGGTAGGACCGATCAATGTCGACGTGGCATATGGCCAGGCCGTCAAAAAAGTCCGCCTGCACTTCTCCCTGGGATTTACCTTCTGATGCACGACACCACTACCCCTACCACGCCGGTCCCAAAGAAAAAACGCTGGCCACGCAACGTCGCCATTGGCCTGGCGCTGACCGCCGTCCTGGCCGGCGGCGCGCTGTATTACGGCGGCCGCGAATCAACGCTGCAGCTGGTGGCGCAAAAAGTCGCCAATGCCAGCGGCGGCAAGCTGACCTTGAGCGGCGTTACCGGCTCCCTGTACGGCAAGATGCATATCGCGCGCGCCGTATTCCGCACGCCCGAGCAGGTGCTCACGCTGGACAATATCGACATCGACTGGTCGCCGCGTCAGGTACTCACCGGCGGCATCGCCATCGACCAGCTGTACGTCGCCAGCCTGCGCTCGGAAACGCTCAAAGAGTCGCCACCGTCACCAATGCCGACCTCCCTGGCCGCGCCCTTCAACATCGACGTGGGCGACGCGCGCATTACCAAGGCGGTGTTTGTCAGCAAGGGCGCCGCCACGGAAGTGGACAACATCAAGTTCAAGCTGCAGGGCGGCAAACAGAACTGGACCTTGCGCGACGCCTCGGCTGCCACGCCATTCGGCCTGGTGGCGGCCAACGCCAGCATCGGCGTGAACCAGCCTTTTAAACTTGACGGCGCGGGCAGCCTGACCCAATCGCAAGCGACTGCCGGCGCGTCCGCTGCACAAATCAAACTCAAGGTCGGCGGTGACCTGAACCTGGCGCTGCTCGATGCGACCGCACAGGCCGGGCGCGCCGTTGGCGACGGCCACTTTGCCATCGCCCCGTATGCCCCGATCGCACTGCGCGAACTGCGCCTGAACGCGAAGAACGTCGATCCCGGCTTTTTCAATCCAGCGCTGCCGACGGCTGACCTGAGCATGGCGATTGCCGCCAAAGTGGAGGACAACCGCAACGTGACGGGCAGCGTCAACATCGTCAACGACGGCCCGGCCGGCGCGCTCGACCAGCAACGCCTGCCGCTGCGCACCATGCGCGGCGCGCTGAGCGGCAACCTGAATGCGCTGAACATCGCCGACGTGCTGGTCGACTTTGGCGACGCCGGCAAATTTACCGGCAGCGGCGGCGTCCAGCGCAAGGAAGGCGATGCCGGCCTGCCGGCCGCCGATTTCACGCTGCATACCGACCGCCTCGACCTGAAGCAGCTCTACAGCTCGATGAAGTCAACGAGAATCGCCGGCGACATCCGCGTTTCCAATCGTGGCGACACGCAGACGCTCGAGACGTCGCTGGTCGACGCCGGCATGAAGCTGACGGCCAGCGCAGCGCTGAAGAACAATATCCTGACGCTGGTTGACGCACGCATCGCGGCCGGCACCAGCAGCGTCACACTGGCCGGCACGCTGGACCTGAACCAGGAAAAACCGTTCGACATCAAGGCCAATGCCAGCAAATTCAATCCGGCGTCGTTCGGCGATTTCCCGAAGGCGGACATCAATGCCGACATCCACGGCAGCGGTGTTTTAGCGCAGATGAAGCCCAATTCGACGACGACGCCGGCATGGCGCGTGGCCGCCGATTTCGCCTTGCGCCCAAGCCGCCTGTTCGACCAGGCGCTGTCCGGCAAAGGCAAACTCAATGCCGACGCGACCCACATCAGCGGCGTCGATGCGGCGCTGGCGCTGGGCCAGAACCGGGTCACCCTGAACGGCGCGTTTGGCGCCCCCGGCGAAAAACTCGATTGGCGCGTGGCCGCCAGCGACCTGTCCGTGGCACGCGGCGACCTGTATGGCGCGGTCGATGCGAATGGCGTCGTCACCGGCACCATGCAAGCCCCGCGCACTACGTTTGTTCTCGACGCCAAGGGCCTGGGCTGGGTTCCGGGCCTGCGCAAGACCACGGACAGCGTGCTGCACGCCAGCGGCGAAGGATGGATCGGAGCAAGTGGGCCGGAAGTGAAAGCCACTGGCACAGCGCAGCGCTTCAATCCGGCTACCTTCGGTTCGCCCCTGGCCGGCAGCATCAATGGCAGTTTTGATGCCAGCGGACGCGCTGGCGCCAACTGGACCGGCGCGCTGAACCTCGCGCTGCAGCCATCCACGCTGGGCAGTTCGCCGCTCACCGGTTACGCCAAATTGTCCGCCGACCGCCAGCACGTATCGAATGCCGACGTCGATCTGCACGTGGGCGCCAACCTCATCGCCGCCAAGGGCAACTTCGGCCAGGCCGGCGACAAACTCGACTGGCGCATCGATGCGCCGCAACTGGCCGCCTTCGGTCCCGATTTCGCGGGCATGCTGCGCGGTTCGGGCACCGTCTCGGGCACCACGCAGGCGCCATCGCTCACTGCCGCGCTGGAAGGCCAGAACATCCGGGCCGCCGGCAAGGTGTCCTTGAAAACCTTGAAGGCCACTGCCAGCCTGGGCACCGGTCGTGGCGCGGCCGATCCGATCGTCAGCGATATTCAACTCACCGAATTCGCTTCCGGCGACACCAAGATCGCCGCTGCACGGCTGGTCACGGCCGGCACGCGCGGCGCGCATACGCTCAAGCTGACCGCGCGCGCCGACAAATTCGACACCAACGCCGAAGTGCGCGGCGGCTGGAAGGGCGACGCCTGGACCGGTACCATCGCCGCGCTACAGAACCGCGGGCAGTACGCCGTCACCCTGCAGGCGCCAGTACCACTGACCTTGACCACGGCGCCGGGCGCCGGCGTGGCCGGCCTCGCGTCGCCGCAACGCATCGACCTGGGCAACGCCGTGCTGGCGCTGGCCAACGGTACCGTGAATATCGCCTCGCTGACCAAGAACGGCGGCCACTGGGCCAGCCGCGGCGCCGCCACGGCCGTACCCTTGACCTACCTGGCAAAATTGGCGCCGGCGGTCGGCGAAAATCTGGCCGGCAGCCTGACGCTGGGCGCGCAGTGGGGCCTCGACCTGCAAATGGTGGCCGGTGGCGTGCCTGCGCTGAACGGCAATGTGCGCGTGTTCCGCGAAGCGGGCGACCTGGTGGTCGGCACCGATACACCGGTCGTTCTCGGCCTGTCGAAACTGGAAGCGCGGGCCGATGTCACGTCAGGTTCGCTGCGCATGCAGCTTGATGTGGCCGGCAGCCGCCTCGGCAGCGCGCGCGTCGACGCGACCGCGCAGATGATCAAGGGGCTGCTCGGTAACGACAGCCCGCTACGCTTCACGGCCGATGCCGACATGGGCTCGATCGCCTGGATGGCGCCGCTGGTCGGCCAGCCCGGCCTGGAGCTCGATGGCGCATTAAAACTCGCCCTCACCGGCGCCGGCACGGTCGGCACGCCTACCCTGAACGGCAACGTCAACGGCGACAACATGACCGTGCGCTGGGCCGACCAGGGCCTGCGCCTGAGGAATGGCCAATTGCGCGCGCAACTGACCGGCGACCAGCTGCTGCTGCAGCGCCTGGCGTTTGACGGCGCCAGCGGCAATGCGCTGGCCACCGGGACGGTGCGCTTCGCCAGCGGTGAAGCAACGGCCAATTTAAAACTGGTGGCGAACAAGCTGGAAGTGTTGTCGCGGCCTGACCGCACGCTGATCGTCAGCGGCGAGAGCACGCTGGTGCGCGACGCCAGGGTGTTCGAGCTCGATGGCAAATTCAAGGCCGACCGCGCGCTGCTCGAACTGGCGCCACTGGGTCGCCCGACCATCTCGAGCGACGTCGTCGTGCTGGGCCGCAGTAACGTGGCGCCGCAAAAGGCGGAAGCGTCGAAGCCGCTGTCGGTCGACATCGCCATCGACATGGGCGACGACTTCCACCTGCGCGGCATGGGCGCCGACGCCTACCTGGCCGGTTCGGCGCGGCTGCGCATGTCGGGCGGGCGGCCGCCGCGCGTGAACGGCAGCATCCGCGTCAACAACGGTACTTACGCGGCGTATGGCCAGAAGCTGACCATCGAACGCGGCGTGCTGACCTTCAGCGGCCCATACGACAATCCGTCGCTGAACATCCTCGCGGTGCGCAAGCGTCCGGAAGGCGAACAGCTGACCGACACCAACGTGGAAGCGGGCGTGGAAGTGCGCGGCACGGCGCTGGCGCCATCGGCAAAACTGGTGTCGACGCCGACCGTGCCGGACAGCGAAAAGCTGTCCTGGCTGGTGCTCGGCCACGGCATGGAAGGCACGGCGGGCAATGAAGCCGGCGTGCTCAGCGCCGCCGCCGGCGCGCTGCTGGGCGGCGCGGGTGGCACCGGCGGTTTCCAGTCAAAGATCGCCAATTCGCTCGGCCTGGACGAACTCGGTGTATCGCAGGCGGCCGGGTTGGAAACGACGGTCGTCACGGTCGGCAAGCGTATTTCGAACCGTTTATATGTGACGTTCGAACAGGGCGCCGCCACCGCCAGCAGCCTGGTCAAGGTGCGCTATAAAATCAATCCGCGCCTGTCGGTGCAGGTGCAGACCGGCACCAATATCGCGCTCGACCTGCTCTATTCGTGGGCGTTCGATTAGAGCCTATCCCGGTAGGAAGGAGGAAGCGGCTGGCGATGCATGGCAAGCGAGGGCAAGGCGCGAGGAGGACGCATGGTTGATCCATGCTACGACGAGTAACGCAGCCATCGCTTGTCAGGCGCGGCAGCAGCGACTCATTCCTGCCGGGGTAGGCTCCTAATGCAAGACTTGCGGATTCGGGTCCGGCAGCGGCTCTTCATCGCTCGGCATATGTGACGGGCCGTGGTGCGGATGCTCGGACGGGATCGGCATCGGGTCATCCATTGGCGCCGGTTCGGGGGCGCGGTGGGCGTGGATTGCTTGCTGGTTCATGGCGGGAACTCCTGAAAGTGAAGTCAAAACAGTAACACGGTCCGTCGCAAGCCGACGTTCCGCTGTCCGCCGACCCGAGGCATTACAATGTCCGCTCCCCTGGGGGCAGCACCTTTGCTGCCTGCGCTGATCACCAAGAAATCGAACCATGAATTCAGGCATCACCGTTACCACCATCGCCCTGCTGGTCCTCACCCCGCTGCTGGTCTGGCGCGTGTACGCGCGCCTGAAAACGCAAATGCAGCGCCAGCGCTCGATTTTCACGCGCCACTACACCGGCATCTTCGTGTTCCTGGCCATGATCGTCGTGCCGGCCTCCGAACTGTTCGGCAACCTGGTCTCGCTGGGCGCGCTGGCAGTCGGCATCGCGGGCGGCATCGGCTACGGGCTGTGGGGCCTGAAACTGACGCGTTACGAAGAGACCGGCGAGGGCTACTTTTTCACCCCGAACGCGCGCCTGGGCATCGTCATCGCCATGCTGTTCGCCGCGCGCGTGCTGTACATCGGCTTCGAACTGTACGCCAACCAGGGCGGCACCGCCCCCACGCCGCGCTTTACCGACAGCCCGCTGACCATGCTGGTGGTGGGGCTGACCGGGGCGTATTTTGCGACGTATTCGATCGGTATCCTGCGCTGGCGCTTGAAGCGGCAGAAGGCGAGTTTGACTGGGCAATAAACAGGCAGTTGTAGAATTGCCTTGCGCCGATATACAAAAACTTATATATTTGATCGATGGACGCGATCAAACCTCTGATTTTCCGGGCAAGTTCGCTGGACGATTTGCGCGCATTTCCTCCGTCAGCCCGGAGCGAGGCCGGCTTTCAGCTGGATCAGGTTCAGCATGGCCGGGATCCCGATGACTGGAAACCCATGGCGTCGGTAGGCGCTGGCGTCAAGGAAATACGGGTTCGGGATGAGTTCGGTATTTTTCGCGTCATGTATGTGGCCAAATTTGCCGATGCGATCTATGTTCTGCATTGCTTCCAGAAAAAGACACAGCAAACCAGCAAGCTTGATATCGACCTGGCCAGGACACGGTATAAAGAATTACTGAAGGAGATTTGATGATGAGTAAGGAAAAATTTACCAGCATCTGGGACGCGCTTGAGGACACCCCGGAAGCAGCGGAAAACATGAAAGTGCGTTCCAGCCTCATGATGGCGTTGAAGGCCCACATCGAACGTGCCGGTTGGACGCAGGCGCAAGCCGCGAAACAATTTCATGTCACGCAACCACGCATTTCCGACCTGCTGCGCGGAAAGATCGCGGTCTTTTCCGTGGACTCGCTCATCAACATGACCGCCAGCGCCGGTATGCGGGTTGAACTGCGCGTACTCGAAGCGGCCTGATTCAACGGACGCGCGTGGGGCCGGCGTACCCGTCCGGTTTTGCCCGACGCGCTACACCTCCCATTGGAACTTCAATGTCAGCGACTTGTTGGTGGTGTCGGGTTCGCGCGTGCGATCGTGCGACAAACCCACCGACATCGAGCGGCCATGCCGCCACAGGTGGCGGTACAGCAGCGAGCGGTGCATTTGCCGGTCGGTCCATGGCGCCAGTGCCGAGACGCCGTCGTCGCGCCGTGCGGCCGAGGTGGTTTGCGCCAGCAGCCGTAACGAGTCGGCAGCCGTGAAGTGCAGCATGCCCAGCGCGCGCCAGCCGTTGTCGACGAATGCAGGCTGGCCGAGCGTGCCCTGCACCCACGCGCGATTCACCCTGAAATCCGTCTCCACCGACCAGCCGCGCGTACCGGGCAGCGGCAGGCGCAAGCCCAGGTCCACGATGGCGTTTCCGCCGCTGCCCACGCGATCGGCGTCGACGTCGAGCTGGCGGCCAAGTGTGATCTCGGCACCGAGCTTCGTCATCCACGACAGCGGCGACGATTCGAAGCCGACGTGCACGGCCGGCACGTCGTGTAGGGCACCCAGGCGCCGGCCGCGCTGCTGGTCGAAGCCGAGGTTGGCCCACAAGTTGGTTTGCCGTCCGGCCCGGAACCAGATCCCCGGCTGCAGCTTGCGCTCGACGATCTGGTTGGCCTGCTGGCCCTGGCGCGCGTCGGACAGGGTGCGGATCTCGTGTATGCCCAGGTGCGCCTCGAACTCGTAGAGCGCAAGTTCCGCATCGGCCAGCGCCAGCGTGCGCGGGCCCAGCCGGCGGTTGATATTGATGTTGGTCTTGAGTACGCCGGGCTGCGGCACGAAGCCGTTGTCGTTCACAAAGCCGGGCGTGATCGCCTCAAGCTGAAACTGGTTCCACCAGTCGTCGCTGCTGCTGCTGAATTTACCGAACGCGTAGCCGCCATGGCGCGTGCGCACGCGCGCGCTGCGCGCCACCGGCGCTTCGTCGAAGCCGGCACTGGTTTGCGAATGCATCAGCAGCCATAAGGCCTGCTGGCCGTCACCGCGCCACTGGCCGTCCACGCCGGCCACCTCGTTGCTGCCGGCGTCGCCGTAGTCGCGCTGAGAGACGAAGGCGCCCATCACCGTCTGCTGGCCATGCCAGCGCCCGCGCACCATATTCGCCAGCGTACGCCGGGTTTGCGCGTATTCGGCCGTCTCGTAGGCACCGCCGCGCAGCACCACGCCGCCCTCCTGGTCGCGCAAGCTCATGGCGGTAGCGTCGGCGCCGGCGTTGCGCCAGGTGGCGCGCAAGCCCCATTCCGGGTCGGCCACGGTGCGCGAGTAGAACGCGGACAGCGGCAATCCCAGCACGTCCGAACTCTCGAGGAAGAAGCCGCGTTTTTCCGGCAGGCTCAGGGCGATCCGGCTGGCGCCCGACGCGGTCGGTTCGTCGATTTCCACCTGAGAAAAATCGGGGTTGAGCGTGGCGTTGAACACCCAGTCGGCGCGCGGTCGGGCATTGATGTCGAGGCCCACGCTGGCACGGTCGCCGCGCTGACGGCCGGTCTCGTCTTGGTCGCGGTTCGAGCGCATGGTCAGTTCGGGCTTGAGCTCCATGAAGCTGCGGTCGCGCACCGCCGCCACCGTGTCGCCCATGCCGCCCACGTCCTGCATTGCCGAGATGTAGCTGAGCGATCCGTTTTTGAGCGGTGTGCTGGTGAGCAGCAGGCCGTCGGCATGCGGCACGCTGCGTTCGATCATCACGCGCCAGGTCTTGCCGTCAGCGTAGGGGAAGCGCAGGTTCGACAGCGGCCAGCGGATCTCCATGCTGTAGCCGTCGGTCAGGCGCTTGACGGCGGCGTCGATGGGGAAGTCCGGCCCCAGGTCGGTTTCATCGAGGTCTGCGCGGTACATGCCGTCGCTGAACACGCCGGCGATATTGACGCGCACGAATTGCGCCGCGCGGCCATGGCCGGTGGGGTCGAGCCACACCCCGATGAAGTCCTGGTCCGTGCCCACCTTGTCGCGCCGCGTGAGCGTGCCGCGCATGCGCTCGGGCGCGTCGTCCCAGGCACGGATGCCGAACACCAGCGCGCTGTCGTCGATCAGCAACTGCACGCTGGTGCGCAGCCCGGCCGGCGCCAGCTTGCCGTCGGCCGGCATGAACTGGTGAAAGGCGTCGAACACGGGCGCGGCGCGCCAGGCGTCTTCATCGAGCGCGCCATCGACGCGCAGGGTGACGGTGCGCTCGGCCAGCATGGCAGGCAGCGCCGGGAACAACATCTTGCGTTCATCCTGGCCGACGGCGGCCACCTCGCCCGCAGCAAACATGGCTGTCATGGCGGTCACTGTGGCCGCACGAAATAGTCTGAACATTGGATGCATTGTCGTCCCGGTTTTGTGCGCAGGAGTTTAACGCAACAAGATGTTATCCAATAAAAATACCATTAAGAAAGTCGTGGGGCGGCATCCCGCCGTGATGAAGAACCTGGCCAGCTGATCACGGCTGGCGCAGCAAGGTCAGATTGCCCGCAAGGCGCTGGCGCATGCACTGCGCCCAAGCAGCATCAAGGACGGTTGCCGATGCTTCGAAGCTTGTCTCGATACGTCCGAGCAGATTGTTCAAATACAGATCGGCTTCCTTGTGGCTGGCGAAGCCGAAGCGGTGTGCGTCGAGCAAAATCGTCGAACGTGAAATGTCGAAGCGCATCGTCGCCAGTTGCATGGCCAGCCGTGTTGGCGTTTCAGCCGGATTCGGCACGACGTCATACGCAGGCGCAAGGCGCCAGCCGCCCAGGTCCGGGCGAAAATACGCAGCGTGATTGCGTACATGGTCGTCGTCATTGCCGCAGACGGCGTTGAAGACCATGCGCCCGAACAGTTCACGCCGGTCTTCATCGGGCGCGCCGATCAGCTTGAGTTGTTCCGCCAAACGCGGGTAGCTCCAGCGGTCCGTTTCCGCGGCCGTATTGGGGTATTCGGTTTGCAGCAAGCTCGCTGCGCTGACACACATGAAGCGTCGATCACGGTCGCGGTCGAACCGGAAAATGCGCACGGCGCTGGATCCTTGATTGATGGAGTGCAGCACAGTATGGGAAAAGTTGAGGCCACATGCGGCACCCCACTGATGTGCCATGTGCTCCAGTCGTGGAATGTCAGCGCTATCCGCCGCCACGCGCGGCTTGAGCAACCAATACTGCCCCTCCTCGTCCTGCACAGTCGCTTTCGGGCGTGCGCCACCAATCCCAACGGTTCGCAACAGGCGCTCTCTCAGGCCAGAATCGACAGCCGGACGATGGGCACTGATCGCCTCCAATTCGGCAATGAGTGAACTCAGCTGCACTATTTTTGGCGTTGCGATTGAAGGCACCGAAGGGCGCTTGCTCGTCCCAATAGCCAACGCGCCCCAGCGGTGCGCATTGCTGGACAACAGCAAATATCGAAGCGGTGATGGGTCAGCCAGGTCATTTGCAAGACGCAGCAGCATCTGGCCCCATGCATCAGGCCCGGCATCGCGCAAGACATCATGCAATCCGCCGTAGCGCGGCGCCACCAGTGCATGGTCGGCTCGAAACGGCAAGTTCACCGGATCGATGCTCCAGGTGCAGCCAGCCTCGATATAGCTTCGCATGTACACGAATGTCGCTACACCAGCCGCCTCTATATGGACGTGGCCTGCCGTCACCCACGTGCCATTGTCAGGGCGCTGCAGGTACACAAAAAGCGGCGCAGTGCGTTTCATAGATGAGACGTTACAGGTTTAATGCGTCATCTATGAAAATCACGCCGCCTTGCCCGGCATGCGCCGCTGCAACACAAAAATCGGCTGCGCCCACGGCTGTTCCTTCTTCTTCTTGCTGGTAATGAGCGTCAGCTCGGACGGATCGTAGACATCCGTGTTGTGCGTCAGCGGCGTCGTCATCAAATACTGCGCATCGGTGTTCTTCAAGAATTCGCCGACCAGCTGGATGTTGCGGATATCCAGGTGGGCAAACGGTTCATCGATGAACACGAAACCGCCCGAACCGTCTTCCGACTTCAACAAGCCAATCAGCAGCACCAGCGACTTCATGACCTGCTGCCCGCCTGACGCTTCGCCGTCGTTCATGCCGATTTGATCCTTGCCGTCGAACTTAAAACGCACGTGCAGGCCGGCTTGCGCCAGTTGCACGTCGTCGTTCTCGAGCCGCACCGGATCGGCCTGCACATCGATGCCGGCCAGTTCGCCCAGCTCTTTGATGTTCTTGCTGTACGCCTTGACGGTGTAGCGCAAACGCTCGATGTAGGCGCCGCGCGCATTCCCCGTCGCTTCGATGGCGCGGTTGTTCTGGTAGCGGCGCTCGTCGGTTTCCACTTGCCGGCCCTGCAACTGCTCGGACAGGCGCCCGTGCTGGTCGATGACGGTAGCGTCCAGTTCCCAGTCGTCGCGCGCCAGCGCGTGCTGCAAGGTCGACACGCGCAGGTCGACCTGGTGCGCGTTGACGTGCTTGGCCACCAGTGCGTTACGGCGCTCGGCGCGGCGCCAGCCCTGTGGCAGGTGGCGCCACGTGCGGCGCAATTCCAGCAGCGCTTTCGCGTGCTCGGTGCGCTGCTCGATCTGTCTGCGGTGGCCCAGTCGCAGGCCCGCTTCCGCTTCGGCCAGCGCCATTCTCGCGTTTTGCCAGACCGTGTCGGCGCGGGTGCGCGCGACCGTCGCGTTCTTGGTCAGCATCTGCAGCTCGCCCAGGCGCGCGCCCACTTGCAGGCGCTCCGCTTTCAACGGCGTCAGGCTGCGCGTGGCTTCCTCGAATTCGCCCGAACGTGCATCGAGCTCCTTGGCCGCATCGACACCGGCGATGCGGGTCTTGAGCGCGCCCACTTCGGCCGCCAGTTTGCTGATGGTGAGGGTGAGCGCGTCTTCCTGCGCTTCCAGGCCCGGCAGCAGCTTCTGGATCGCCTCCAGACGCTGGGTTTTACCGGCCGAACCAAAACGATAGCGCGACGGTTCGACGAACAGCGAGCGCCCGCCACGGCGTTCGCGGTGGTAGGCATCCGGCGTAATCCACTCTTCCGAGCGGGTTTTAAAACCGGCATCGACCGATTCGACCCGGTCGATGCGCGCCAGCTGGTCGATCAGCCAGCCCGGCGCATCGCTTGAGAAACGCACCACCGACAGCAGTGAATCGTCTTTTACAACGGGCGCGCTGACGCAATCGGGCACGATGAAGTGGCGATAGCGCTCCTGCTCCGCCAGCCGGTACGCGGCCGGGGCATCCTTGGCTTTTTCCAGCAGCACCACCGAGGCGTAGCCGCCCAGCACACCCTCGACGGCGCCCTGCCATTTCGGGTCGGTCACTTCGACGATATCGGACAGCATGGCGTGCGCAATACCCTCGTCGCGCAGGGCGCGGCGCATGGCGCGCTGTACTTCCGGCTCCGGCATCGCGCTCTTGCCCTGCAGCGCCGAGATGGTCGACAGCTCGCCCGCAATGCGCGTGGCAATCAGGTCGCGCGCCTGCTTCTGGCGCGTCAGTTCGGCGTCTTTCGCGGCCAGTTGCACGGCCACTTCGGCCATGTCGGCACCGGCGTCGGCCGCCAGCCGCTGCAGGCGGGTCTGCTGCTCGAGCAGGCTTTCCAGCGGTTTCAGCTTGCCGTTCACCTGCGTCAGGCGGCTGGCCAGGACCGTGGCTTCCTGCTCCAGCAAGGTTTCCTGCTGCTGCGCGTCGGTGTGGGCGCGCGCCTGCGCCGCCAGCGCATTCCTCTTTTCGATCAGCTGCGAGTCGGCCTGCTCCATCGGCTTTCTGGCCTCGCGCAACTGGCGGCTGATATTGCCGGCCTTTTCGCGCGCTTCATGGTATTCCAGGCTGGGCAGCACTTCCTCGATCAGGTTGCGCCGCTCGCTGTGCAGGTCTTCCCACTGGTGGTAGTTGGCCACGCGCAGGCGCAAGCCTTCCAGATTCGTGCGCGACGATTCCAGCTCGGCTTCAAAGCGTTTCAGTTCCGTTTCGGTGTCGCGCTGGTGGCGCTTGGCTTCATCGTACGCGTCCAGCACTTCCTTGTCGCCGAACACCTGGAATACCAGGTCGAGCAACTGGCGCGGCGCGTATTCGCACAACTTGTCCGTCTCGCCCTGCTCGAGCGCCAGCACCTTGGCCATGGCGGGCGACAGCCCCGCATTGGCCAGGCGCTTGCGATAATTTTCTACCCCTAACCAGTCAGTCGCTTCGGTGACTTCTTCGATGTCGACGTTCCCCGGGCGCATCAGGTACTGGCGCTTCCAGTCGCCGCCGTTTTTCTGGATCTGGCAAAACAGCGTGACTTCGTCGTCGCTGAAAAAGCCCGAGCTGCGAAACGGCCGGTTCGACAGCTGGCGGCCCGAGACCTTGTTGTCGACCACGGCGCGGATCCACGCCGTCTGCTGGCCCGAGTGGCGCGCATAGTGTTTATAGGTGCGGCCCATCGAACAATCGAGGCCGAACAGCGTGCGCAAGGCATCGAGCAAGGTGGTTTTGCCGGAACCGTTCTGGCCGGCGATGGTGATGATCTTGGCGTCGAGCGGGATGTTCTTGATGCGCTGCCAGTAATCCCAGTGCACCAGTTCGAGCGATTTAATGTGGAACATGGCTGCCTTCAGTCGGGGTATCGTCGATGGATTCGTTCAGCGGTTCTTCCAACGCAGCGGCCATGGCGTCAGGCGCACGCCGGCGCGCGATGGCCAGCGGCGCGCGCTTGAACACGTCGGCCAGGGCGCCGTTGATGATGCGTTCCTTGAGCACGTCGGTGTCCATCATCAGGTCCAGCAAAGGGCCCTCGAAGATCACGTCGCCACGCCGCTCGATGAAGTTCAGCTTCGAGAGCACGCCCAGGTTCATGTCCATGCGCGTCTTTTTACCGAGCTTGTCGCCGAAGTCGGACAGCAGCGCCGTGTACGAGATGCCGACCGAGGTGTCTTCCGCGCGCGGGATCGGGTTGTCCTTGTCGAACATGTCGTTCTGGTCGTCGACGATGCTGGTGTGGGTTTCCTGGCGCTCGCGCTTGGGCAGGATGATCTGCGCCCACAGCACCACCAGCAGCGCCACGCCGTCGCGCGTAAGGCCGAAATTATTGTTTTGCCAGATGTCCTTGGCGCCGAAAATCTTCGGCTCCACGGCGCGGTGCAGCGCCAGCGTGACGTGGTCGGCGTAGACGTTGTCGAGCAGCTTCAGGCCCGACTCCAGCAGCCGCTTGTCGACCTCGGCGCGGAAGGTGTCGTCCGACAGCACGCGCTTGACCATCTTGTCGTCGCGGCGCAGGGTCTGGTGCGTCAGCAGGCGCGCAATCAGGATTTGGGAGTCGTCATTGATCATGAGGCTTATTTTCCAAGTTCAATTCCAGGTCGAAATCCAGTGAAAGGGTCGCGATCGACATCGCGGCGACCTCGGGGTCGTCCAGCTGCACCATCTCGTCAGTTGGAGTGAAGCTCACCGGCAGGCGCGCCAGGCGGGCGGTGGCACCTTGCAGGCTCGCTTCGGCGGCGTCGCCCAGCAGCGGCAGCAGCGACGCGCGGTAGGATGCCACGGCAAAGCTGGCCGGCAGCAGCGAATCCTGGATCGGCACCGATTTCGGGCCGCTGTCGGAAAAGCTGGGGAAGTTGCCCAGGTTGGCGAAATCGGCCAGGCGCGCCAGCCAGTCGTCCAGTTCGACCTGGATGGCCGGGCCGTCGTTGACGGTCAAAGGCGCGTCTTCGCCCGATGGCAGCCCAAGCGGGCCGACCTGCGCGCTGCGCTCGGTCAGCAGCTCGGTTTCGGCCACGTCGATCATTTCGGCCGGGGTACCGAACAGCGGCACCACCGGGCGGTCGATCGCGCCGGCGGCCAGGCTGGCCAGGTCCTCGTGCGCCAGCAGCCAGCGCTTGACGTCGGTGGTCGACAAGCCGGACTGTCCAAGATGGACCCGCTGGCGTTCAATTTGGTTCAAAGCGCGCGAGAACATGCCCTGCATATTCAGCAGCGCGCTCTGGGCGCGGCCGATCGCCTGCGCGGCCTTGTGGGTGGCGCCGTCGGCGCGCTCGTCGCCGGTAATCGCGCGCAGGATCACAGAACCCTTTTCGACCCAGTCGCACGCCATGTGCCACTTCGCCTGCGAGGTGCGCAGCTTGAATTCGGAGCCGGACGCGATCGCATCGCGGAATTCTTCGGTCAACTCGTTAAGGCGTCCCAACAGGTGTTTCAGTTGTTCGACCGTAACGCCGCCCACGGCCTGGGCGCCGGCCACTTGCGACAGCAAAAAGCCCATCTCGGCTTCGTCGTCTTCCTTGCCCAGCGCCAGCAGGGTATCGAGCGCCGACAGGACATTCCTCGCCATCGGCGTGATGCGGTACACGGCCGCCGGATTGTCCCAGGCCAGCAAGCCGTGGGTGCGCAGGCGGTTGAGCACCGTCTCCAGGCTTTCCGGGATCAGGTAGGCCAGCTTCTGGTTGATGTCGGCGCGGGTAAAACTGGTGGCCGTCGTGTCGGCGGCCAGTTCGCGCAGCACCAGCAGGCGCACCAGTACGCCGTCGGCGCCACCATGGAACAGGGCGGTAAAGGCCTGCAGCAGCGGCTGCGCGCGCTTTAAATGAAAAACCTGTTCGATTTCATCGGGCGCGATACCGGCGTGAAAATGCGCCTGCAGCGGATCGAGGTCGTCTAGCGGAAGGGCAAGGGGGTCTGCGGCCAGAATGGCGCCAGGCAGGGGATGGTTCATCTTGTTGGGACTGGACAGCGCAAACCGATGCATTTCGGTCAACACCGCCGACAGACTGAGCAAAGCTTTCGCGGGGGCGTGAGTATATCAGCTGGGAAGCGTCAACACCCCCGCGCGAAGATCAGCCGTGGTGCTTCGCCTCGTAGGCGTCGGCCTCTGCCTTGCTTACATGGATGATGCCATCCGGATGCTCGGGCGGCGTGTACAGCGTATACAAACGCATTTTTTCGGTCGGCGACGTATTGATGACGTTGTGCTCGGTACCGGCAGGAATGACCAGGGCAACGCCGTCTTCGAGCATGTGCAGCTCGCCGTCCAGGATCGCTTCCCCGAAACCGGCTTCGACGCGGATGAACTGGTCGTGGCCTTCATGCTTTTCGACGCCAATTTCTTCGCCTGGCTGCAGGGTCATGATGACCAGCTGGCTGCGCGGCGTGGTGTAGAGCACGTGGCGGAAATTCGGATTGTGCAGGGTTTTTTCTTCGATATTGACGGAAAATC
Organism: Massilia sp. S19_KUP03_FR1; assembly: GCF_036688685.1. Taxonomy (NCBI): domain Bacteria; kingdom Pseudomonadati; phylum Pseudomonadota; class Betaproteobacteria; order Burkholderiales; family Oxalobacteraceae; genus Massilia; species Massilia sp. S19_KUP03_FR1. The sequence goes on from NZ_JAQQPS010000030.1 coordinate 52,412, forward strand.
CGGACATGGTGCTGCTCCTATCGTTTGGTAATTCTGGTTAATCGTTGTTCGACAAAATCGTCGTCATCGCTAAAGCGCAGGCGCACCGGGTACCACTCGAGCGAGGGCGCCAGCCAGATGTCGAGCACCTGGCCTTTCCCCTCACCTGCGGGCGCGCGCACGATATGCAAGGCCTCAACTTCGCCCAGCGGCGCGCCCAGGTCGACTTTTTCACGCTTGATGACTTTGAAGGTCCACGGATCGCCATCGCGCGGGCCGGCCACAAAAAAGTGCCAGTCCGAACCGGCCACGAATTTGTCCGGCGCGGCGCGGGCCAGCGCAGCGAGCTGCCAGGCTGCGCTGGCCCGATCCTGCTCGCCGCCGACGAGCGCATGCGTTGGCTTGCCTTCGCCGAACACGATGGTGTTCGCTGCGCGGTCGAACACCGTGTTGGTGGCGTCCTTGCGGAATTTTTTTTCAAAAAACTGGGCCGGCGCCAGGCCGTATTTGTCGATCGTCCCTTCGCTGCGGTTTTCCACAATTTTGCCGAGCAGCGGGCTTTTGGTCACGGCCTGGATGCTGTACTTGCCGTCGCCGCCACGCCAGGTAACCAGTGCCTCGCCGGGCAGCGTGAAGCCGCGCTGGCGCGCCTGGATGGCATAGTCGAGGTCGGCAGACGGCGCCAGCTTGAACGGCAGTACGGGTGGCGCCGCCATGGCGCCGGTATGGGCCAGCAAGGCCAGGGACAGCATCGTTAAAATTTTTCGCATATCAACTCCCAGTGTCGGTCAGAGTAATTTTACTGACGGTTTGGGTGGTGACCGCGCCGCTCGCTTCCAGATTGCTAATTCGTACAGGATACCAGTCGTGCCCCGGCGCCAGCCAGATGTCCAGGCGCGAACTGTAGGCGCCCGCTACCGGCGGGCGCGACAGGTGCACCGTTTGCATGCGCCCCATGCGCGTCTCGATCTCTTCCTGGCCGACGACGACGAAGCGGTACACGCTGGCATCCTTGTCCTCGGCCACCTGCACGGCGATCTCGCCGGTCAGCTGACTGGGGTCGCCGCGCCCAATGGCCGCCAGCTGCAACGGGATGCTGGCCTTGTCCTGGGCGCCCGCCAGCAGCGCAAAGCTGGCCTGCGACGCCGAGAACGTGATCTTCTGATCGGCTGCATTGAAATGCGTGGCTGTCTCGGACCGCCCGCGCCGCTTCTCCGTCATTTTGACAGGCACCAGGCCGGCCTCGCCCAGCGCACCTTCGCTGGTCAGCACGACCAGATTCACGCGCGTGACGAGCACGCTGATGCCGATTTCAACTTTCACCCGGTAGCGCTCGGCCGCGCGGCGCCAACCGATGGCCGCCTCGCCGCTCCACCTGGTGCCGTCGGCGTCGACCCGGTCGACATTCAGTACCAGATCGGCCGACGGTGGTGGCGCCATTTTATACACGGGCAGCTTTGGCTCGGGCGGCGCGGCCACCGCCACTTGCACGATCTCGCTGACCACGGGCGGCGGCGCTTCGAGCGGTGGCCCCTTCTCGCCAGGGATGCCAACCACGGCGCCATTGCCGGGCTGCGCCATGGCGTCGGTCAGCGCTTCGGCAAAGGTTGGTTCACGCGCTTCCACTTGCAACTCCGGCGGCGCAATGACCATCGGTTTCGGGGTCTTTCGTGGCTTGGGTGTCGCGCGCGGCGGCGGTGGCAGCGGCGCCGGCGCCACCTGCAGTGGCGTGCTCTGACGTGGCAGCGATATGCTCACCATGGCGATGCGTTCGGGGTCGCGGCGCACGTCGCGGCGCGGCCCCATATGGTGGACAATCCACAGCAGCAGGAACCAGTGCAGCAACACCGTCAGCGAACCCAGGACGAGTGCGCGACGGCGTTGCTGGACAAAGGAAGCGACCCCGGCGAGAGCAAATTTCATGGCGCTAGTGTAGCGGTTCCGCACTGGCGGCGTCGCCGCTCAGCATGGCGGCACGATCTCCCCGCGCGCCGGTTTATCTGCTACGCTGGCAGTTCACTCTCGCGGAGACAATCATGCCCACACCGAATATGCCAAATATCCCTGGCGCAGCATCGATGACCGATTCGCTTGAATTCGTCAAGAATTTATGGGGCAGCATGGGCATACCCGGCATGAATGTCCCCGGCCTGGCCGTGCCGAGCCTCGCGCCCGAAGACCTGGACAAAAAAATCGCCGACCTGAAAGCCGTCGAATCCTGGCTCAACGTCAACATGACCATGTTGCGCGGGACCATACAGGCACTGGAGGTGCAGCGCTCCACGCTGGCAACCCTGAAAACCATGAGCGCGACCTTCGCGCAATCGATGGGCCAGGCCGTGCCGGGCGTAGCGGCGGGCGCCACCGACCCGGCCACGGCGATGCTGCCGGCTGCCACGGCGTGGTGGAATCTCTTGCAGGAGCAATTCAAGCAGGCCGTGTCGAGCACCATGTCGCCGGAGGCCATGGCCAGCGCCAAACCGGCCGCCGATGCGGCCGAGCAGGCATCGAAAGCGCGCGTCAAGCCGAAGAACGACAAGGCCTGATTTATTCGCCAGCGCCGGTGAACATCTCGATCAGGCTGCGGGGTGCGTCCGGCCCGAAGCAGCGGTCGAAAATATCGCGCGCGCCGTCCGCCGCGTTTGCCGCACGTGGAAACAGCGCCCGTTCATACGCGGCCAGCGCGGCCTCCAGGTCACCGGGGTGCGCAACGATGGCCATGGCCAGCTCGGCCCCGTCGTACATGGCAAGATTCGCCCCTTCCCCCGACGGCACCATCAAATGCGCTGCATCGCCGAGCAGCGTCAAGCCGGGCCTGCGCTCCCACGCGGCAGCAATCGGCAGTGTCTTGATGGCGCGGGCTACCGGGTCGGTATCGCTGGCGGTGATGAGCGCGGTCAGCGCCGGCGCCCAGCCTGCGAATTCCTGCGCCACTTGCGCCAGCGCGCCGGTACGGTCGGTGAAATCGACCGTCGCCATCCAGTCTTCCGGCTTGTTCAACGCGACATAGGCATGCAGCACACCGTGCGGTTCGCGGTGCGCGAAAATGCCCTGCCCTGACGCCATCACAAACAGTGCGCCGCCGCCCACCGCTGCCGCGCTGGCCGGATGGCGCCTGTCGCTATCGAACAGGAACGTTTCGACGAAGGTTTTGCCGGCATAGACTGGCTTGGCGTCGAGCAGCAGGGGGCGCACCTTCGACCACGCACCGTCCGCACCCACCAGCAAATCGGCCGTCACGGTCGCACCGTCGGCAAACACCAGTGCATGCCGCCCGCCGTCCAGCGCCTCCAGCGCAGTCAGTTTGTGGCCCCATGCAATCGTCGTGGCGGGGAGCGATGCCAGCAGGATGCGGCGCAGTTCGCCCCGCAGCACTTCCGGCCGGCCACCCGTGCCGTCGTCGGCCTGCTCGAACAGGACAGCGCCATCCTTGTCCAGCACGCGGATTGCCTCGCCGCCCGGGTGCACCAATGCGACGAACTGCTGGTACAGGCCGGCTGCCTTGAGCGCCGACTGGCCGGTGTCCTGGTGGATATCGAGCATGCCACCCTGCGTGCGCGCATGTGCCGATGTGTCGGCCTCGTAGACCGTGGCGGCAATGCCGTGCACGTGCAGCACCCTGGCCAGCATCAGCCCACCCAGTCCGGCGCCGACGATGGCGATGTGCTTCGTCATGTGATTCCCTTTCAAAGTTAATGGAACGACGTTCCATTGCATATTGAAACAGGTAGCCGCGTATGTCAAGATGCGCCATGACCAAAAACACACGCCGCACACAACGCGGGGAAACGGCACTGACGCGTGAACGCATCATCGACGCGGCGATCGACCTGCTCGACGCCAGCGGCGAAAGCGGCCTGACCTTCCGCGCGCTGGCCGCGATGCTGGCAACCGGCGCCGGCGCCATTTATTTTCACGTCGCCGACAAGGGTGACCTGCTCAACGCCGCCTGCGACAGCATCGTGGCGCAGGCCATCGCGGCCAGCGCGGACGGCGCGACGCCGCAGGACACGCTGCGCGCCATCGGCCTGGGGCTGTTCGATGCGATCGACGCGCATCCATGGGTGGGGGCGGAACTGGCGCGCGCGCCCGGCACGATGCCGACGCTGCGTATCCTGGAAGGCATTGGCCGGCAGGTGCAGGCGCTGGCTGTGCCGGACGCGCTGCTGTGGCGCGCCACGTCGTCCCTGTTCAGCTATATGGTCGGCGTGGCTGGACAGAATGCCGCCAACGCCCGCATCGGCCAGGCGCGCGGTGTCGATCGCGCCGATTTTCTCGACGGCCTGGCCACTGCCTGGATGCGGCTCGACGCCACGGCATATCCCTTCATGCGCAGCGTCGCAGGGCAGTTCCGCGAACACGATGACCGCGTCGATTTCCTGGCCGGCGTCGATCTGATTCTCGACGGGATTGCGGTGCAGCGGGCGCGCTGATCAGGGCCTGGCGCGCCGCCTAAGTACTCGCCGGGAAATAAATGTGAAATTTTGGCAAACAGAACCGGATGCGATGCAAGGCGGACGACGCGCCGCAATGCGAGCCGGTCCGCCGCCGCGGTTGCAAGCGTTGGCCAACGCAGCAGAGCGCCGGTTATGGCAGCCAAAAATCACATTTATTTACTGGCGGGTACTTAGGTGTAGCGGCTCGCGTTTGAAACGGGCCATGCTCGCATTCGACGCATTTTCCGGCTCAATTTAACTGCAAATAACCGACGACTCGGCTCACGCTATCTGCAAATATGCTCGCAATCCATGGTGCCGGCTTGCATTCGACGGCGACGTGCTCGCGCCAACTGCAAGTGAAATTACCCCGACGTCGACAGGCCGCTTCCGACCGAAAGCGGCCCTATCCGTAAAGCGGTTTATTAAAGAAAATACCAAGCAATAGCAATTAGAACGGTCAGGTAACCAAAAACTAGCGAAGCGTCGCGAAATTTGAGGGCAATCGGACTAAATTCAGAGCGCGGGCGCGAATAAAAGTTCTGTAGCCAATTTCGGCTGCGTGGAGGTATTGCCATCGCGATCAATGTACAAACGGTGCCGCACCCGATCGCGGCGCACACGCAAGCATAGGCAAAGTGTTTCCAGTCCACTGAATCGCATTCCTTTAAGGTTTGATGATCATCGTCCGCTTTTGGCCGAAATCAGCCGATCTCTGCCAGGCCGGTTTCGACGCATTGCGGACGTTCACAGCCTTGGTCCTGAAGGCTTATCGGGCAACTAAATTGAAAGTCGGTTCACAGCTGACGGGGAAATTCACGGATCGTGCAATAAAGCAAAAGGCATGAACTTTCTGGTGAAGTTCGGCGGCACGTTCTAAATCTGCTCCCTGATGCACCGAAATTTTCGGCCGGAGAATTGCGGAGAGAAACCGTCCCGCGCCGTTCGGCAGCGTCTCCCCATGTCCAACCGGATCGTCACGGTAGCTTGTAACAACGATCCCGGCATTGCTCGCAAGGTGCAAATACCAGAGCATGTGGCAGGCGGATAAAGCCGAAATCAGGAGGTCCTCAGGATTCATCTTGCCCGGATCGCCGCCAAGCAGAGGATCGTTCGAACAATGAATGATCTCCTTGCCAGGTAATGCTATATCCCAGGTGCGGCCGTAGCCTTTGTAGGTGCGGGTCCCCTCTCCAAGGTTACCGGTCCAGACGATCGAGGAAACGAAATCGTGCAGCTTAGCCATGTCTTGTCCTGTATTGTGTTGTTCCTATGTTTCCATATCCAGATTAATCTGGCGTATGCGCCAAATTAATACCCTATCGAAGCGCAACTCGCCGATCTAACTGAGACTTGGCTGAACTTCCGCTTTTGGCTAAACCGGCTGTCCACACAAGTCTAGCATGTTGCCAATTTGAACTTGTTGCAATTTTTACCGACCGCCCGCAAACGACCCAGGCTGTGTAAAAACGTGAAGAAAATCCGCGATCAAAAAAATCGGCCTCTCAAAACGGCCGCTACGCGATTTTCTTGGGATCGGGAAGGGTGACCCCACCCATGGAAATTTCCAGTTTTGCGTTTTTACACAGCCTGGACCCAAAGCAGCCGTTTTCTGACTGATCGAAACGGCTACATAAAGCGCGAATAGCTGTGCCAAGCGCCGCCCAACGGCGACAACTGATCCCGCACAGCCTGCAGTCTGCTGACCAACTTGCTCCGCTCCTTGGGAGCCTTTAACTTCGCTGGAAGACGACTCAACCAATGACTATTCGCCCCGACAGGCAATTCACGTTTCCTGGAGAGCTGGCGACTAGTCTGAAGCGGCGTCGTCGCCATCACTTCGATAAAGTGGTCTAACTGGGCCAAGGAGCTGAACTGCAGATCTACATCTGCAGCGTCAACATGCAGAACCATGAACCCTTGATGCAATACCTCTAACGGCGCAGATGGGACACACTCCGTATTTGACCCAGCTACTGGTACATGAACCCAGAATGCTAACGGCGCCGTTCGCCAGTCAGGCTCAAGGGTAAAGTGGAAATATGGAGTCATGGGATGGGAGTTATCGGTAGCTGTTGAACCAACATACATCGCAGGGTCCGCTTTTGGCCCAGGCTGTGTAAAAACGCAATCCGGTTTCCACAATGGCGGACTCGGGCCGCCAGTCTATATTTGAAGGGCTAAACCGCGTTGTACTGCGTCATATCGTTTTATGTGAATCCCCTTCGAAGTGCTAAGGAAGCGCTGATCAATCGACGTTTTCGGAAGATTCCCACGTTTTTGGCGACGCGACCGCCATGCAGTTTCGCTCCCG
>NZ_JAQQPS010000031.1:0-58547 GCF_036688685.1 Massilia sp. S19_KUP03_FR1
ACCGGCGGCAGCGGCACCAGCGGCGCGGCGACCAACGGGTCGGCCACTGCGGGCAATGCGGCAGCGGGCGACGGCGGGGCCGGCGGCGCGGGCGGCAGCAACACGGCGGGCAATGGCGGTGACGGCGGCAGCAATACGGCAGCGTTGGGCACGGGTGGCGCTGGCGCAGGCGGCACCGGCGGTGCAGGTGGCAGCAATACCGTCAATGCCGGGACGTTCGACATGTCGAACGCGATGTCAAACGTCGGGCAATCGGCCGCCGGCATCATGACAGTCAGCCAGAACAATGGCTTCTCCTCGCTGATCCAGCAAAGCGTCAATGTGCAGTCGAACATGACGGTCGGCCGCTGATCAGTTGTTGTCCTTGGCCGCAGCCATCCGGCTGCGGCAGTTTTTTGCCGGACAGGAGATGCCATGCCACAAACCTTACTTTATCGCTTCGTCCGATGGGCGCCGCTGTGCGCGCTGCTGGGCCATGGTTCCGCCCATGCCGCACCCGAGCCGGTCGCCGCGCCGTCTTTCGCCAGCGAGCCAGTACCGGTGTTTGCCGTGCTGGACGCAGTACAAGGGGCAGACGCCAGGTTTGGCGTGGCTGCCCGCAGCGACAAGCTTGACGCCCAGCGCGGCGGAACCGACACCGTCAACAACCAGATGCAGCTCGACGGCGGCGTGCACGACAACGTGGCCAACCACGTGGTCACCGGCGCCAACAGTATCGACAGCGGTTCGTTCGCAAATATGGCGGGCATTCCCACGGTGATCCAGAACAGCGGCGCCAATGTGCTCATCCAGAATGCCACCATCATCAATCTGCAATTCAAATGAAACGGCTCGTCATCCTGGCGCTGCTCGCGGCCATGTGCGCACTGCTGCCGCAACCGGGGCGCAGCGCCGAACTGGGTCTGCCCGGCGGCGAACGTTTCAGCGTGCGCGTGACCAGCATGAAAGCGCTGCGCTTCCAGGCCACGCTGCGCCAGCAGTACGACTTCAGCTGCGGCTCGGCCGCGCTGGCGACCTTGCTGACGCACCATTACCACTTCCCCGTCGACGAACAAACCTTGTTCAAGGAAATGTTCATCCGCGGCGACCAGCAAAAAATCCGGCGCGAAGGGTTTTCGCTGCTCGACATGCAGCGTTACCTGGCCACGCGCGGTTTCAAGGCCGACGGGTTCGAGCTGCCGCTGCAAAAACTGTTCGACGCCAAACTGCCGGCCATCGTCCTGATCAACGAAAAGGGCTACCACCATTTTGTCGTGATCAAGGGGGAAAGCGATGGCCGCATCCTGCTCGGCGATCCGTCGAGCGGCACGCGCGCGGTCGCGCGCGCGCACTTCGAGCAAATCTGGTCCAACAAAATGCTGTTCGTGATCCACGACACGCCGGGCGCGCCCGCCTTCAACAAGCTGGCCGACTGGCGCGCGGCGCCGCGCGCGCCGCTGGGCGAGGGCGTCAGCAATACGGCACAACAACTGGCGACCTTGCCCAAGCTCGGGCCGGGCGATTTTTGACAGGAGCCACCATGCGCTGCTTCACCATTCTGTTTGCCCTTTGCACGCTGCCGATTGCCGCATCGGCGCAGTTCGTACCAGTGAACGCCGTCGACAGTGCGGCGCTGGACGCGGTGCGCGGCGGTTTCGGTTATGGCGACAGCCTGCTCGTCACGCTGGGCATCGACCGCCTGGTGCAAGTGAACGGGAACGTCGTCGAACACAGCGCGGTGCAGTTCGGCGATGTCGGCAAGCTCGCCAGCGGCCAGGCGCAACTGGCCGGCGATGCCCCCGGCACCCGTTTGATCCAGAACGGCCAGCCGGCCCAGCTGGCAGCTGGCCTGCCGGTCGGGGCGCTGGGCGGGACCATCATTCAGAACAGCCTGAACGACCAGATGATCAACAACCAGACCACCATCCGCGCCAGCGTCAACAGCGCGGGCGTGCTGCAAACCATGAACTTCAATGCCAGCCTGAACCAGGCGCTGAATAACGCGATTTCACCCAGATAAACACAACACAGAAAGGTGCTCCATGCGTCAACTCTCCGTTCTCATCGCCGGCGCCCTCGCGTGCGCACCGGTGGCCGCCCAGACCAGCGAAGAACTGGCCGCGCAGCTGAAAAGCCTGCGCGAGGAACTCGCGCAGCAGCGCGCCCGTGTTGAACAGCTGGAACGCCAGGCCGGCATTCTGGCCGCACCGGCGCCGGCACGCGTGCTTGCCGATGTGCGCGGGGCGGGCGTGGCCGAGGATGCGGCGGTCGGGCGCGCGCCCCCGGCCGACCGCCGGCCGCCGGCGGTGGCGCCGATTTTCGAACAACCGGGCGTGCTGACGCCACGCGACAAATATGTCATCGAGCCGGCCGTTCAGTTCGGGTATTCGTCGAGCAACCGGATTGCGCTGGTCGGCTATACGATCATTCCCGCGCTGCTGATCGGCCTGGTCGATGTGCGTGAAGTCAAACGCAACACCACCACGGCCAGCATGACGCTCCGGCGCGGCCTCACGAACCGCCTCGAACTGGAATTGAAAGTGCCGTATGTGTACCGCAGCGACGCGACCGTCAGCCGCGAGCTGTTTACCGGCACCGCCGTTGAAAACGTGTTCCAGACCAGCGGCAAGGCCATCGGCGACGTGGAGCTGGCGGCGCGCTATCAGCTCAACAACGGGGGCGTCGATTTGCCCTACTTTATCGGCGGCCTGCGCTTCAAGACGCGCACCGGCCGCGATCCCTTCGAAGTCGTGACCGACTGCACCACGCGTTGCGTCGGCACCAATGCGACGGGCACCGGCCTGCCGATCGACCTGCCCACCGGCTCAGGTTTTTATTCGTTGCAGCCGAGCCTGACGTGGCTGATGCCGTCCGATCCTGCCATTTTCTTCGGCAACTTCAGCTATCTGCACAATTTCAAGCGCGGCAATGTGTCGCGCACCGTTCTGAGCGGCGAACAGGAGGCGCTCGGCGAGATCAAGCCAGGCGACGTGTTCGGCTTCAATTTCGGCATGGGGCTGGCGCTGAACGACAAGGCATCGCTCAGCCTGGGTTACGACCACAGTTCCATCGGGCGCACCTACCAGCGCGGACAGCCGGTGCCGGGCTCGGTGCGCACCCAGCTCGGCACGTTGCTGCTGGGTTTTTCGTATCGCATCAACGACAAACGCACGATCAGCGTGTCGGTGGGGGCCGGGCTGACCCGCGACACGCCGGACGTGTCGCTGATGGCGCGCATGCCGCTGACGTTCTGATGCACCGGCCTGATGCTGCGTGCTGGCCGGGATCGCAACCCAGGCTTGCCATGTGATATGCGCCATTTGGCACCGCGCGCGCACCAATTCGGCGCATGCAGGCATGCGCAAGCAGCGCAGGATGCCATTGACATTCTGGTATGGAAATTGCTTACTTATTTCCTTTTCTCTAACAGAACGTATGACCATATCCATTACCCAAAACGGCGTCGACCTTTCGCTACGCCGCATGTTGCCGCATATGCTGCATGTGACCGAGAATCGCGACACGCTCAAGTCGCTGGAGTCGGTCTGGGACGTCCTGAACCTGCTCGGCCAGTTGTCTGGCACCACCACCGAAATGGGCGGCACCAAGGCCGCCTTCGCCAGCCTCACCGAAAGCCTGCTGCACAACCTCGCACTGACGACCTATAAAAAGCGCGTGCAGGAAATCGCGGCGCAGGCGCAAGTGGCGATCGACATCCTGGTGCGCAACCTGTACGAGCGCACCGCCGATATCGGTTTTCTGGCGCTGGACGACGCTTTGCGCGATTTCGCCGCCGCCGCGCTGGCAGGCGAGGCGCCCGACCGTGGCGCCATGGAGGCGCGCTTGCAGGCCTACGTGCACCTGTATTCGGTGTACCGCGATGTGATTCTGGTTGCGCCCTCCGGCCAGGTGCTGGCGCGCTTGCCGGGTGGGGCGCAGGTGGAGGCGATGCGCGACCCGATGCTGGCCGAGGTCCTCGCGAGCCACGCTCCCTACACCGAGGCGACCGTGCGCAGCGACCTGTTCCCGGGCGAATCGCGCAACCTGCTGTATGGCACGCGCGTGCTGGCGCAAGATGGCGCGGTGCTGGGGGCGCTGTTCCTGTGCTTCGACTTTGAAACCGAAACGGGCCGCATCTTCGACAGCCTGGGCCGCGCCGGCGACTGGAGCGTCATCACCTTGCTCGACAACGACGGCCGCGTGATCGCCAGCAGCGATCCTTGGCAGATCGCGCCCGGCGCACTGCTGGCGGCGCCCGCTGGCGACGGCCACCTGATGCGTTTTGCCGGCGCCAGCTACCTGACCTCCAGCCACGCGTCGCAGGGCTTTCAGGGCTACAGCGGGCCGCCGGGCTGGCGCGCGCTGGTGCTGGTACCGCTGGCGATGGCGTTCGAGCAGGGCGATGACGCCGACCACGCGGCGGCGTCGACCGACACCGCCTTGCTGCGCGCCATCCTGGCCAGCGGTTCCACCTTTGCGCCGGCACTGCAAACCATCCCCACCCAGGCCGACGCCATCCAGCGCGAACTGAACCGCTCGGTGTGGAACGCGAATATTCGCCAGGGCGGCGCCAGCCAGGTGGCCAGCAATCCGGCCTTCTCCAAGGTGCTGCTGGGTGAAATCGTGCGCACCGGCACCCGCATGAAGGACGTGTTTACGCGCTCGATCAACGAGCTGCAAACCATGACGGTGCGGGCGCAGCTGGACGACTGCGCGTTTCTGGCCGCACTCGCCATGAACATCCTCGACCGCAACCTGTACGAGCGCGCCAACGACTGCCGCTGGTGGGCGCTCGACCCGGTGCTGCGCGGCTTGCTGGAAAGCCTGGACGGCAGCGCGCGCGAGGCCCGGCTGGGCGCGCGCCTGGCCGCCATCAACGATCTGTATTCGGTGTACGACAGCTTGCTGCTGTTCGATGGCGCCGGCGTGGTGGTGGCCGTGTCGAAAGCGGCGCTGGCGCAGCGCGTCGGCAGCCGCCTCGACGCCGCCTGGTGCGCCGCTGCACTGGTGGCGCCGCCGGACGGCTACGTGGTCTCCGAATTCGTCGCCGACGCTGTGTATGGCGACCGCCCGACCTATATCTACAGTGCGCCGCTGCGCAGCGACGCCGGCCAGGTCATCGGCGGCATCGCCGCGGTGTTCGACAGCGCGCCGCAACTCGATGCCGTCCTGTGCGCCGGCTTGCCGCAATCGGACGGCGCCTTTGCGCTGTTCATCGATGGCGCCGACAACGTGGTCGCCTCATCCGACCCACGCCGCCCGGCCGGCGCCAGGGCGGGCGTGCCGGCCGCCGTGCGCGCAGCGGCGCTCGGCGGCGGCACGGCGCAGCTGATCGCGCTGGACGGCCAGGTGCTGGCGCTGGGTGGGGCGGGTTCGTGCGGTTATCGCGAGTACGGCGGCACCGAAGGACGTGCCGGGCAGCGCTTGCTGGCGCTGGTGTGCGTGCCCCTGAGCGTGGACGATGGCGGACAGTACGCGCTCGCCGCCGCGGCGCCCGCCAGTCTGTCGGCAGCGACCGCGGCGCCAGCAGGGGAGAGCATCGAGATTGCCAGTTTCTACGTCGGCCACTATCTGCTGGGCGTGCCGGCGTCCTGCGTGGTGGAGGCGATTCCGTTTGGTGGCCTGGTGCGCCTGCCGAACGCGTCGGACAAATTGTGCGGTGCCATCGTCTACCAGGGCAGCACGATGCTGCTCTACGACCTGCACAAGGCCCTCGGCGTGGCGGCGCGCAGCAAGCGCGAGAACATGCTGACGGTGGTCTTGCGCGGGGAAGGCGGGCGCCTGTTCGGCGTGCTGGTCGAGCGGCTGGGGGACATCCCGCTGGTCGCGCTGGCCGACATCGCGCCGATCGGCGACGTGTTTGGCGCAAGCACGTCGATGCTGGCGTCGGTGGTGATGACGCCTGGCGGCGACAGCGGACCGATGTTGACCTTGCTGGCGCTGGACAGGATCGCTGCGCTGCTCAATCAACAGCTAAGGTAGGACCAGCGCGCAAGCGTGCGCGCTTCGATTGCCTGCGTACCTGGACGACGAGCGCGTCAGCGGTGCCGACGTTGCTCTGCTCGTTGAATCGACGTGAGCGTATCGAGCGCTGCCTCGCGCCACGGGCCGCCCAAAGCGAGCGCCTTTTCCGCCGCCGCGCGGGCTGCCTTCAACTGGCCCAGCTCCATCAGGACGACCCCGAGGTTATTGAAAGCCGCGCCGCTGTCGGGGCGGCGTTCGCTGATGGCCTGGAAGGCGTCGGCGGCACCCGGCTTGTCGCCCGCAGCGTACGCGCTGTTGCCTAGTCCCATTCCCAGCGTCAGGTTGTCCGGCCAGCGCCGTGCCGCCAGCGCGTAGCTGGTGCGCGCGGCGCCGGGTCGGCTGCTTTTTTCGAAGGCGACCAGGGCATCGACCACGGTCGCTTCCTCCGCGCTCGCCGGCAAGTGGCCAGGCGCCAGCGTGACCATGCCCCAGTAGCCGCTGCGCGCCCAGGTATGTTCAAAGGTCGACAGCGGCATCACCAGCCGTTCGGTGGTGCCGGAGCGCAGGATGATGTCGCGCCGGTCGACGTCGTAGCCAATGGCCACTGCGTAGTGCCATTTCGGCGCGATCGGCAGGCTGAGGTTTTGCAGGACCAGCACCGGATTGCCGGCAGCCAGTTCCGTGATCAGGGCATCCATGCGCGGGGGAATCGTCATGCTGACGGCGCCGTTGCGGCGCGCCGCTGCAATCATCTCCACCTGCAGGCTGCCTTCGCGTTGCGGCAGATAGACTTGCGGCACCAGCGCGTCCGCGTCGACGGCGAAGCCGGCTGACTGCAGCGACATGGCCAGCGCGGCCGGGCCGCACTGGTAGCGCTCCTGCGCGATGAACGGCGTGGTTTTCAGTTCGAGCTGGCGCGGCAGGTCCGCACGCGGCGCCGACAGCAACGCCGTGGTCTGGGTGGCTGCGCAACCGCACAGTCCCAGCGCCAGCACCAGGGAAAGTGCCGGCAGCCAGAAAGAGCGGGAGCGCATCATTGCGGCAGAATTAATGGCGCATCGAGCGGGTGAACGGGAACACCTTGGTCAGGCCAAGGATGTCGGTCACCAGCAACACCACGAAAATGAAGATCAGCGCGCCGATGATGCCGTCGCCGCCGGCCGGGATCGCATCGACGCGGTGCGCGATCGAGGCGGTTTCGGCGTCGCTCAGTGCGGCCACGCGGGCTTTGGCTTCGTCGGCGCTGATGCCCATTTTCGCCAGTTCGGCCTGGACGTCGGCGCGGTCGAAGGTCGCGCTGATTTTTGCGCGGTTTTGCTGGGCGGCTGCGCTGGAGACGACTTGCTCGGTGCTGACCATGGCTGCCTGTACCGTCTGGGTGAAGCCGACGAAGACCATTGCGGTGATCAGGGTGTGGACGAACATTTTTTTAATCGATTGCATCATTTCAGTTCCTTCAGGACGTTGTGTAAATTGCTATGCGCGCAGCCAGAATGCTTCAACGCGCGCAGTCATTCCGTGGCTGCAGGGGATAGTACACTTACGGCGCGTCCTGCTGTACATACTTTTATTTCCCTTTGGTAACGAAACGCAACAGAGCAACCTGCCCCTGTTCAGCTGTGCTTGCGGATCTGCTCTTCGGCCAGGGCACGCCCGTCCGGATTGGCCATCAGCACCAGGGTGACGCCCGCGCCGACTGGAAAGTCGTCGGGTGGATTGAAGGTCCATTGCTCGTTCTGGTACGCCGCCATCAGCATGTAGACGGGTGACCTGGGCAACAGTCGCGCCAGCGCCACCGGCGCCATCCCGCCTGGCAGCACCAGTTCCTCGATTCGCATGGCGCCTTCGCTGCGCAGCATCTGGTCCATGAAATTGACGACGTGGGGGCGCACCATCGCCGACGCAATGCGCGTGCCGCCGGTGAAATCGGGTGACACGATTTCGTCCGCACCGGCGTGGCGTGCCTTCTTGGTGTTGCGCACGTCATGCAGGCGCACCACCACGCGCACTTTGGGATTGAGCATTTTGACCGACATGGCGATCATCAGATTATGGCTGTCGTCGCCGGTCACCGCGAACACGCCGGCCGCGCCCATCAGGCCGGCGCGCAGCAGGGCGTCGTCGTCGGCTGCGTCGTCATGCACATACAGGCAGTCCGGGTGGTGCTCGAGCCACGCATCGAGCCCGGGCCGTTCGCTCTCGACGACCACGAAGCGGCGCCGGGTGGTGACCAGCTCCTTGGCCACGTTGCTGCCGACACGGCCAATGCCGCACACGATGTAGTGCCCGGACAGCCTGGCGATTTCCTTCTCCATCCGCCTTCTCCTTCTTTGCGCATTCAAATCCGCATCGACCAGCAATGCGACCACGGTGGAAAACACATAACTCATCGCGCCGATGCCCAGTACGGCAATGAACACCGTGAACAGGCGCCCCATCGGGTGATGGCTCAGGTCAATCGTCTCGCCATACCCGATCGTGGCCACGGTAATGAAGGTCATGTAAAAGCTGTCGACCCAGGACGCTATCGGCCGCCCCAGGTAGTGGTAGCCCAGCGTGCCGGCAAGATGCACCAGCACCAGCAGCGCAGCGCCGATGCCCAGGCCCTTGACGTGGCGGTGCGCCAGCAGTTTGGCCATGCGCGCTTGTCTTGATTGCATCCGGGTTCCTCGATCCGCAGGGGCGACCTGTTCGCCCTGCAAGGTTCCCCATGATAGCAGTGCGGCTCACGGTGGCTGCCAGCAAAGGGCCGGGCCAGGCCTGCGTGGCCGCTCTCATGTAGAAGTAGACACGGCAGTGCCCACTGCACATATTTTTAAGTTGGCTTTCGGTGGCAGCTTCGCAGCCGTTTGTTTATACTTATATTATAAATAGTTTAACTATTTATCACGTTCGTCACCAGCGCCCTGGCTTTGGCGCGCCGCCCCGCCCACGCCTGACCACACGCGACGTCCAGCGTTTTCGCCCATGCCACATAAAATGCCATCCTCCCCGACCAGCGTTACCCTCCACATCGCCACAGACGCTGATCTTGCCGCGATCAACCTTCGGTATGCCGAGATCGGCTTCGTGCCCTCCGCTTCTGACGACTTGATCGTCGTTGCCAGAATCGATGGCATCACTGCTGGCCAAGGGCGTGTCACACCGGTCGATGCCACCAGCGCTGAACTGGGCGGCATCTATGTCCTGCCTGGCTGCGAGGGCATGGGTATCGCGCGGCGCATCGTCGCGTTTTTGATCGGCCATGCAAATTTTCCGGTCCTCTACTGCTTGCCATTCGGCGAACTGGCGGCTTTTTACGGCTCGATGGGATTTTCCGCAGTGAAGGAGCCGGGTCGCGTACCGCAGAAGGTGATGCAGAAGCATCAGTGGTGCAATGCCACCTATGATAAAGCGGTCTTGCTGCTGGAGAGACGCGACAGCTGATTCAGGTGGCGTCTACTCGCGCGCCCGGTCCATCAACTGGTATTTTTTCACCAGCCCGTCGCGGCCGAACAGGATCGTCAGTTCTTTCCGGTTGTCGGCGCTGCTGATCACCAGATTCACATACGGCAGGGAATCGACCGCGCGCGGGTAGCCAAGCTGGTACAGCCACACTTCCTGACCGCCGGGGTAGGGCGTGATGCTGGCCTCGCCGAACGCGGTGCGGATGTCGGCCTTGTCGGACTTGCCGATCACGATGCTGTGCGCCGCGCGCTCGGCGCTCAGGGTTGTAAGCGCGCCGTTGCCGGTCGATGCGCAGCCGGTGGCAAGGACCAGCAGCAGGCAGCCGGCCGCGCGCATGGTTGCAGTCGGGTAGCGGCTCATTGCTCGTCGTCCAGGTAGGAGAATGTCAGCAGCGTGTCGTCCGGCCAGTGCTGGTCGTACAGCGCCTTGTATTTCACGGTATAGGCGCGGTCGCGCAGGAACAGCCAGTCTTCCTGGCTCGGCATCGGCACCAACGCCGGGCCGTGCAGCATGGCCGCGGACAGCACGCTGCGCCGCTCGCCCGCTACCAGGGTGATGCCGAACAAGGGTCGGTCGGCAAACGAGAACAGATTGATGGGCAGGCTGCGGCACGGATCGGCCAATCTAATCACCATCATATTGATCGGATGGTGAATGTAGGCCACCAGGTCAGCCGCCATGTTCACTTTACATTCGAGCATCAGGTCGCCAAGGCGGCGCGCATTGGCCGGCACGCCCGGGCTGCGGATTTCGGCGCGCCAGGCCAGGCTGCCGGACGGGCGATTGAAGCGCACCATGGCATCCGCTCCCGCGGCCTCGGCCTCGACTGGCAGCACGAAGCTGTGGTCGGCATCCAGGGGCACCGCGATGGCGCCGTGCGCACCGACGATCTGCAAGGCCAGCGACGCCATGTCCACCCCGTCGCGGCGCGGCAAAACCTTGAAGCGCAAGGTGCTGCCCGGCGCCAGCTGGCGCTGCTGCTCGAATATTTTTATGCCAGCCAGCATGTCGCGATACGATTTTTCATCGCGCTCGGATAACGCGCCCGCCACCTTCACCACGGGCACCGTTTCCTGAGCGGCGGCGCCGGCCAGGCCGGTCCACGCCATGCCCGAGAGTAGCGCCGCCAGCAGGCAGCGCCGGGTTGTCACAGCTGTCATCTTGCGTCCTTTTATAGAGAATCATTCACCCGAAGCTGCGGCCAGTATAAAAGCTGCAACCTTTGGCCAAGCCAAAGCTTGCGGCGCTTATACTTGGTCCATGCACATCCTCATCATTGAAGACGACATCGACCTCGGATTTTCGCTCCAGCAAGCGCTGCAGGTCGAGGGCATCAGCAGCGTGTGGCTGCGCCGGGTGGCCGAGTTGCCCTTGCCGCAGGAGGCGACGCAGTTCGACTGCGCGCTGCTGGACCTGACCCTGCCGGACGGCGCCGGCCTCGAGGTGCTGGCGCGCTGGCGGCGCGCCGGCGTGGCGCTGCCGGTCATCATCATTACCGCGCGTTCGGCGCTGTCCGACCGGCTGGCCGGGCTCGACGGCGGCGCCGACGATTTTGTCATCAAGCCGTTCGAGACCGCGGAGCTGATTGCGCGCATGCACGCGGTGCTGCGCCGCAGCGCGCGCCAGGCCAGCGCGGTCTGGACCGTGGGCGCCTTGCAGATCGAGCCGCGCAGCCGCGTGGTGCGCCTCGACGGCGTGACCCTCGACCTGTCGCCGCGTGAATTCCAGCTCCTGCTCGAGCTGGCGCGCGAGCCGGGCGCCGTGGTGGCCAAGGGCGCGCTGGCGCAACGCCTCGAGCCGCTCGGCGATGCGCTCGACTTCGCCGCAGTGGAGGTGCATGTGTCGAATTTGCGCCGCAAGATCGGCGCCGAGCGTATCCGCACCGTGCGCGGCATCGGCTACCTGGTCGCGGCATGAAGCGCTGGCTGCGACCGACGCTGGCCAGGCGCATGATGGGCGCGCTGCTGCTGGCCTTTGCGCTGGTGTGGCTGGTGCTGATGGCGCGCCAGCTGTACCTTGCCACCGACCGCCAGGCGTTCGACCAGAACCTGCAAACGCTCGGCGAGAATCTGCTTGCTTCGATCGCACCGATCGAGGCGCCCGGCGAAGCGCGCGCCATCGTGGCGGCGACCGCGGCGCTGATCAACCAGAGCTATCGCAGCAACCACGTGCCGGGCGTGCTGTTGATGGAGTTGCGCGCGGCCGATGGCAAGCGCCTGTTCTGGTCGCCCGAAGGTGGCAACGCAGTCGTGCGCGGCACCCCCGGCCGCATCGACCCGGGCGAGGTTCATGGTCAACCTTACCGGGTCTACCAGGGCAGGGGCGAACGCTGGACGCTGCTGGTGGCGGCGCCGCGCATGCCTGCCGGCTGGCTCGTGCGCAACCTGAGCGGCGGCCTGACCATCGACATGCTGATCGCACTGCCGTTCGTGATACTGCCGCTGTGGTTCGCCGTGACGCGCGGCCTGCGGCCCTTGCGCAGTCTGTCCGGCCAGATTGCCACTCGCAGCGCTGGTGACCTGGCGCCGCTGGGCGCGCCCCCCAGGCACGCGGAGCTGCAGCCGCTGGCGCAGGCGCTCGACGGGTTGCTGGCGCGCCTGCGCCACGAGGTCTCGCGCGAACAGGCGTTCGTGCAGGACGCGGCCCACGAATTGCGCACCCCGATGGCGGTGATGTCGGCCCAGGCCCATGTGCTGTTGATGTCGACCGATGCCGACCAGCGCAGCGACGCCGAACGGCGCATGCGCCAGGCGATTGCCCGCGCCTCGCACCTGGTCGGCCAGTTGCTCGACCTGGCGCAGCTGGACCAGCAGCGCCCGGCCGACGCTGGTGTGTGCGATGTGGCGCAGTTGTTGCGGCACGAGCTGGCGCTGATTGCGCCGGCCGCATTGGCGCGCCAGATCGAGCTGTCGCTCGATGCGCCGGATGCGCTGCACCATGCGCTGGACCTGCCGGCGTTTCAGTCGATCGTCCATAACCTGCTCAACAACGCGCTTGCCTACGTGCCGGACAACGGCCAGGTGCGCGTGTCCTTGCAGGGCGCGCAGCCGGGGCTGGTGCTGGTCGTGGCCGACGATGGACCCGGCATTGCGCCGGACCAGCGCGCACTGGTCTTCGAGCGCTTCCATCGCGGTGGCGGCAACGGCACCAGCCCCGCCGCGCCAGGGGCCGGTCTCGGCCTGGCGATCGTGCGTGAAGCGGCGGCGCGGCTCGATGGGCATGTCACGCTGGAAGGCGGGATCGGCGGGCGCGGGTGCAGGTTTGCCGTGATGCTGTATGGCGCGCCCCAGGCTTCAGTCCTTGAACCTGAGCGCGTCCATCACAATCCCCATGACGCGCGACGCCTGGCGCCGGCTGGGGTAGTAGGCGTGTAATCCCGGGAAGGTCCCGCACCAGTCGGGCATGACGCTCACCAGCCGCCCGGCGCGCACATGTTCTTCTACCAGGTCTGCCGTGATGAATGCCAGGCCGTTGCCGCTCAGCGCCGCATTGACCATCTGGCTGACGCTGGAACAGATGACCTGCCCGCGTACCCGCGCTTCGAGCTGCTTGCCGTCGTGTTCGAGCTCCCAGGCATACAGCCCGCCGCGCGTGGCCAGGCGTAGCGTGATGCAATTGTGTTTCAGGAGTTCCGGCAAGGACGTGGGGATCGTGTGCCAGGCGAAATAGGCGGGCGATCCGACAATCATCAAGGGCAGTGGTGCAGTCAGGCGCACCGCGATCATGTCATTGTCGACCTGGTCGCCGTAGCGCACGCCGATGTCGTAGCGGTCCGCGGCAATGTCCGTTAAACGGTAGTCGGCATGCATCTCGACGTGCAGGTCGGGGTAGGCCGGCAGCACCGGCGCCAGCCTGGGCCACAGCACCGTGTCGATCACGTGATCGATGGCGGTGATGCGGATCGTGCCGATCGGCTTGTCGCCCAGGTCGCTGACCGCGGCAATTTCTGCCTCGACTTCTTCCAGGCGCGGGGCGACATTTTCCAGCAGGCGCAGACCGGCCTCGGTGGGCGACACGCTGCGCGTGGTCCGGTTCAGCAGACGGACGCCGAGCCGCTGTTCCAGCGAGCGAATGATATGGCTGAGCGCCGATTGCGTCATGCCGAGTTTCGCCGCGGCGCGCGTAAAACTGCGCTCGCGCGCCACTTCAAAAAAAATCAGGATGTCGTTGATATTGTCGCGGGCCATGCAGGTCCTTTCGTCCATAAAAATGCTTGCCGCAGCGACCATCGGGCGCATGTACACGGCGCATAAATTGTCGCGTTACTCATGACAGGCAATCATATAACGCATGCAGTCTCGATTGGTGTTCGTGCAAAATCGCACGTGATTCATGGCACGGCCGCATAAGCCTGGCGAATTTTGTGGCGGTTCGCAGGCCCGGCCGGGCCTTATCATGCCGTCTTCGCTCACAACACTTTATCTCCATGCAAGGAAACATCTCCACGATCGACGACCACAGCAGCCCCGGCGCAACGACGGCCTGGGGCGGCATCTTCGCGCTGGCGCTGGGCGCCTTTGCCCTGGTGGCTTCCGAATTCATGCCGGTCAGTTTATTGACCTCTATTGCCACCGACCTGCATGTGAGCGAAGGGCAGGCCGGCCAGTCCATTGCGGTGTCGGGCGCCTTCGCACTGCTGACCGCCCTGGCCATCCCTTCGCTGGCGGGCAAAATGGACCGCAAGACCTTGCTGCTCGGACTGACGCTGCTGATGATCGTGTCCGGCACCATCGCCGCCTGGGCGCCCAACTACGCCGTGTTCATGCTCGGTCGCGCCTTCATTGGCGTGGCCATCGGCGGCTTCTGGTCGATGTCGGCGGCCACGGCCATGCGCCTGGTGCCGCCTGACCAGGTGCCGAAGGCGCTGGCCATCGTGAATGGCGGGAATGCGCTGGCCACCGTTGTCGCAGCGCCCCTCGGCAGCTTTTTGGGCGCGCTGGTCGGCTGGCGCGGCGCGTTTTTTTGCCTCGTGCCGGTGGCCGTGCTGGCACTGGCCTGGAAGATGTTCAGCTTGCCCGCCATGCCGGCCCGTCCCCGGCGCGGCAAAGGCAATCTGTTCGCCCTGTTCAAACGGTTGCCGGTCGCGCTGGGCATGGCGGCAGTCAGCCTGTTTTTCATGGGCCAGTTCGCCTTGTTGACCTACCTGCGGCCGTTCCTGGAAACCGCGACCCACGCCAGCGCCATGACCACCTCGCTGATGCTGCTGGCAATCGGCGTGGCTGGATTCATCGGCACGGTGTTGATCGGCGCGCTGCTCAAGGCGCACCTGTACGAGACCCTGATCACGATCCCGCTGGCGATGGCGGCGATTGCCATTGCCCTTATCGTATTCGGCAGTTCCACTGCCTGGACAGCGGTGTTGCTAGCGTTCTGGGGCCTGCTCGGCACCTCTGCGCCGGTGGGCTGGTGGACCTGGCTGGCGCGCACGCTGCCGGACGATGCCGAAGCCGGTGGCGGCCTGATGGTGGCGGTGGTGCAGCTTGCCATTACGGCCGGCGCGGGGCTGGGCGGCGTCCTGTTCGACGCCATGGGTTACCGGGCCACGTTTGGCCTGAGCGCCGCAATCTTGCTGCTTGCTGCGGCGCTGGCGTTTGCCGCGGCCATGGCAGGTCGCGCGCGCGCAATGGCATGACGCTGCGGTCCGGCCACGCGAGCAGGGCCGCTGCGCCCCGCTCCGGGCCGGTTCGACCATGCACTTGCGCGCGGTCATCAGTGCGATGTTAGCATGACGCGTCTATTCAACCATCCAGGGCCCACCATGTTGTTTACGCCACTCACTCTGCCGAACGGCAGCACGCTGCCCAACCGGCTCGCCAAGGCCGCCATGGAAGAAAGCATGGCCGAAGCGGGGCAGTTGCCGGGACGGGCGATTCATCGTTTGTACGCGCGCTGGGCGCAGGGTGGCACCGGGCTGATCATCACGGGCAATGTGATGGTCGACAGCCGCGCACTCACCGGCCCCGGCACCATCGCGCTGGAAGCACACACCCCGCTCGAACCCTTCAAGGCGTGGGTGCAGGCCACCCGCGGCCACGGTGCAACAATGTGGATGCAGATTAACCACCCGGGCCGCCAGGTGATGGCCAATCTGGGCGGCCTGGCATGGGCGCCGTCGGCCGTTGCGCTCGACCTTGGCAAGCACAGCAAATTGTTTGCGCCACCGGTCGCGATGACCGAGGAGCAGATCGCAGAAGTGATCCGGCGCTTTGGCGATACGGCCTACGCTGCCGAACAGGCCGGCTTCGACGGGGTGCAGATCCATGCCGCACACGGCTACCTGCTGTCGCAGTTTCTGTCGCCGCTGGCCAACCGGCGCGACGACCAGTGGGGTGGCAGCCTGGCCAACCGCGCACGCCTGCTGCTGGAGGTGGTGCGCGCGGTGCGCGCGCGCGTGGCGCCAGGCTTTTGCGTGTCGGTCAAGTTGAACTCCGCCGACTTCCAGCGCGGCGGCTTCTCCGAAGAAGACGCGCGCCAGGTGGTGCTGCTGCTGAACCAACTGCCGGTCGACCTGGTTGAACTATCCGGCGGCAGCTACGAAAGCCCGGCCATGCAAGGCCGCACCGCCGACGGTCGCACGCTCGCGCGCGAAGCGTACTTTCTGGAGTTTGCCCAGGCGCTGGCCGCAGTCGCGCGCATGCCTGTCATGACCACCGGTGGCATCGCCCGCCAGGCGATTGCCGAACAGGTGCTGGCCAGCGGCGTTGCCGTGGTCGGCATCGCGACGGCGTTGACGCTGGCGCCCGACCTGGCGCAGCAATGGCGCGCCGGCGCGGCGCCGCTGGCAACCGACCCGCCGCTGAAGTGGCAGGACAAGGTGTTGGCCAGCCTTGCCACCCTGGCGGTGGCAAGGCGCAGGCTGCGCACGCTCGGCGCCGACGGCCGCAGCGGGGGCCGTCTGAGCCCGCTGTTTTCGCTGCTGATCGATCAGGTGCTCACCAGCCTGCTCGCCAGGCGTTATCGGAAATGGCGCATGAAATTGTCGGGCTGACTGGTGTACGAAGAGGGTTTTAACAGTTTCTTCGGAACTTAATTGAACGTGGCTAGTCTTATCCGTATGAACAAGCCTGTACCGATCAGTACCGCAGCCAGGGCCATCGGCGTCTCCACCAGCACAGGTTGACGGTGTTCGCTGCGCCATCAAGGAGGCACAATGCTAGCCCACCGCATCCGGCTCAATCCGAACAATGTTCAGGCAACGTCATTGTCCAAAGCCGCCGGTGTTGCTCGCTTCGCCTACAACTGGGCGCTCAATGAGTGGAAACGGCAGTACGACGTTTCCCAAACAAGCCCTGCGTTGCCAAAACCGAACGAGGCTGCACTGCGTCGCCAGCTCAATGCCATCAAGCGTAGCAGTTTTCCGTGGATGTTGGAGGTAACCAAGAACGCGCCGCAAATGGCCATCATGCAATTGGGCGACGCTTTCCAGAACTTCTTCTCGGGACGCAGCCACTACCCGACTTTCCGCCAAAAAGGCCGTGACGACCGATTTACGCTCACCAACGACCAGTTCAACATTGAAGGCAAACGCATCCGCATTCCTAAACTAGGCTGGGTGCGCATGCGCGAGTCGTTGCGATATACCGGCCAAGTCGTCTCGGCGACGGTCGCGCGTCATGCCGGCCACTGGTACGCCAGCATTACGGTCGATACGCCTGACGATATGCCCTTACCGCAAGCCGAAAACCAAGGTGCGGTTGGGGTGGATCTTGGGATTACGGCGCTGGCCACGCTGTCGACCGGTGAGAAAGTTCTCGGGCCGAAGGCTTTGACAACGCTATTGAAGAAGCTGCGCCGCCTGGGACGCTGTCTGACGAGGAAGGTAAACGGCTCACGCAACCGGGCCAAGGCCAGGCAGAAGTTGGCGCGACTACATGCGCGCATCGCAGACCTGCGCAGCGATAGCCTGCACAAGCTGACGACAGAGCTGACGCGCCGTTTTCATAGCATCGTCATCGAGGACCTGAACGTGAAAGGCATGTTGAAAAATCACCGCCTGGCGCGCGCCATCTCCGACATGGGCTTTCATGAATTTCGTCGCCAACTCATGTATAAAGCAGCGCGGTGCGGTGGTGAAGTATTCGTTGCCGATCGCTGGTATCCAAGTAGCAAGTTGTGTTCAAGCTGTGGGGACAAGCTGGAGAGGCTTAATCTGGGAGTCAGGCAGTGGATCTGCCCGGTGTGCCATGCGATGCATGACCGCGACGTCAATGCGGCGATCAATTTGAGAAATCTGGCGGTAAGTTCTACCGCTGCTGCCTGTGGAGGAGACGGCTCTGGCCATGCGTGCAAACGCAAGGTGAAACCGGCCCCAGCGAAGCAGGAATCCAACGGCAAGAAAACTTAGCTTCGGCTAGGTTTGCGTAAGTTTGGAGGAACGGAAACGGCTATCCCGCTTCTTTTTCTGTCTCGGTGGTCGGGGCGATTCTTGCCAATACGCCCAGGCCAAACATCGTCTGGAACGGCAAATCCTTGCGCTGCGCATAGCCGATATAGCAATCGCACTTGAAGCGTGGACAGCTGCGTTCCTGCAGCAGGTCGGCCAGATCGTCCTCGTACAAATTGCCCAGCCGTTCAGGCACAAAGTGGCAGCGCGTCAGGGTGCCGTCGCCGTCGACCGACAGCGCGGTTTCGCCCGCCAGGCAGGCTTTGCCGCGTGACGGCGCGGGGCGGCGGCTGTGCACAAACCATGGATCGACGCCGTCCAGCCATATCAGCTCGTCAGCAGTATGGTAGCCGGGACCGCGCCGGTCATACGCGTTCAGCCAGAGATAGATATGGGCCGGCAGCGCCAGGCGCAGGGCCCGGATGGCCTTGTAGTGCTCGTGCAGCGCCACCACGCCGACCGAATAGCGCACGCCCTTGGCGTCGAGCTGCGCGCAGCGTGCGAGAAACCGTGCGCTCGTGGTCTGGCCCGGATGGAAGGTACACCAGAGGCCGATTTTGGCGCGGCTGGTGCGGTCCATCTCGCCCAGCCAATCCAGGGGACCCGACAGATTGGTTTGCAGCGCCACCTGGTGCACATGGGGCAGTGCCGCCAGCGCTTGCATGGCGGTGCGGTAATGGCGCCGCACCAGCGCTTCGCCCCAGGGTGTGAACAGCACGCTGACAGCGCGGCGTTGATTCGCCACCCAACTGGTGAAACGCGTCAGCTCGCGTCGATCGCGCGCCAGTTGCGCACGGCTGTCCTGCTTTTTGGCGAACGGACAATAGCTGCACGCGTAATTGCAGCTCGATAGCGTGCCCCGGTACAGCAGGGACAGACCGCTATCGTGCGCGCTCAGCACGGCTGGCCGCTCTCGGCCATCAAGGCGCGCACGGTGTTTGAGGCCAGCCACGGGCCGATGGTGTCGGCGTAGGCGTAACCGCGTTCATTCAAACGCAGCAGCGGCCCTTGCTGCGTCACCAGTTCGAGCGCGAACAGTTCGGCCAGTTGCGGCAGGTCGTCTGCGCAGGCAGTGCCGAAGCGGGCAGTATAGGCGGCGCAATCGAGGCCCGGTTCGGTCAGCAGCGACTGGATCACGTAGCGGCGTTGCTGGTCTTCCGCGTCCAGCAGATAGCCGTGTTCGGCCTGGTTAAAACGCGCTTCGTCGTGCGCGAGGTAGTTGTCGATGATGCCGATGGTCTCCATCCTGGCCACCGCATATTCGCTTGAGTAGTGCAGGCTGGCGGTGTAGGAACGCGCACCCGCGCCCAGCCCCACCATGCCGTCGTTCTGACAGCAGTAGGACGGAGCGGCGTCCTGCGGCGCGTGCGGCGCGCGGAACATGCGCATCGACACTTGCACATAGCCTCGCGCGCGCAGATGGTCGCGCGCGGCGGCGTACAGGGCCAGGCGGCTGTCGCCACTCTGCGCAAGAATAATGGGATTGAGGGTGTGTGCACCGCGGCGGCGCGCCACTTTGCCCAGGCCGGTCTGTTCGCGCACGTAAAGCGGATACAGATACAGTTCTTCTGGCGCGAACGCCAGCGCGCTGTCGATCGACGCCAGCAGGCTGGCCACCGTCTGCCCCGCAATCCCGTAAATCAGGTCCAGGTTCAAGGTCGGAAAACCCGCTGCGCGGATCAGCCCGATGGCCGCACACACCGTGGCATTTTGCTGGGGCCGCGCCAGTGCGCGCATTTCGCCGGACGCAAAACTCTGGATGCCCAGGCTGACCCGGTCGATACCATGGGCGCGGCACACGGCCAGGCGTTCGGCCGTCACGGTTTCAGGCGAGGCTTCGATACCGGCCGGCGTGGCGTGCAGGTCGATGCCGAGGATAGCGCGCGCGCCGCACAGCAGCGTGTCGAGCTGCGCCGCCGACAAGTAGGTTGGCGTGCCGCCGCCCAGCGCAAAGCGGGCAAAGTGCCGCTCGCCCAGGGCGCCATCCATCGCACGCATCTGCACCAGCAGCTGCTGCACGTAGCGTTCAACCAGCGCGGCAGAAGGCTGCGCCATCGCGAACAGATTGCAAAAGCCGCATCGCATCGCGCAGAAAGGAATATGGATGTAAGCGAACAGGGCGGAGCGGTCCTGCTGCGCCCACAGGGGCGCCAGCGGCGTCGCTTGCGGCAGCGTGCGATACGCTGCCTTGTGCGGATACGAATAGGAGTAGGCCTGGTACGGCGTATGGCGCATGCGCTGCGCCAGGGTGCCTGGCTGTTCGGCTGGATTCACGGTGCGGCGTCCTTGTGATTCGGTGGTGAAATATCTGGCGGCGATGCTGGCAGGATGAAGTGCGCGTAGGGCACGTTCCAGACGCTGTCGTGCGCCACGCGGTGGCCGCGGTAGCCGTCTTCGCCGTAGGCACTGCCGTGGTCCGAGCACACGATGGCGAAGCATGGCGCGCGCGCGGCAAAGGCATCGAACAGCGGCGCGAGGGCCCCATCGACATAGCGCAGGGCGGCCGCGTGGCTGTCCAGGTTGTCGGCGCGGCAGCCGGGCAGGTAGGCGCGGTTGGGCGCATGCAAGGCAGCCACGTTGATGAACAGGAACGTGCGCTGCCGGTTTTGCGCCAGCAGCGTTCGTGCCAGCGCCACCTGCTGCTGCGTCGAGTGGCGCCCGGCCACGCCCATGCCGGCGCTCCAGTGGCTTTCCTGGAACAGCGCCGGCAGGACGCGGCCCAGGGCTGTCTGTTTGTTAAAAAAGCCCACGCCACCGATGCAGATGGTGCGGTAGCCGCGCGCGGCGAGCGCCTCCGGGACACTCGCCTGCTCGAATGCAAACGTGCGCGGCGAGGTGGTCTCGCTGCCGGCAAAGGCGCTGGCAAACAGGCGCGGATGGCGTCCGGGGGATGCCGGCGTGGGCAGGAAGCCGGCGAAAAAGGCCTGGTGCGCCGCATAGGTGAAGGTGGCCGGCGAGTGGCGCCGCTCCCAGCCGGTGCCGGGCAGGAAGCGTCCCAGGGTGGGTAGCTCGCCTGCCTCGAACAGGGCCTGCGCCACGTCGTAGCGCAGGGTGTCGAGGGTAATGAAGACGATATCGTGGCTGCCGACGATGGCGTGCATGTCCGGAATCGGTTCAAGCATGACGGTGCAGGGCAAGCAGCTGGGCCGCGTAGGTATCGTGACCCTGCCACAAGAGGCCGGGCAGCAGGTCGCCGAAAGCGTTCGCTTCCAGCAGATGCGCCTGGCCACGCCGCACCACCAGGTCGTAGCCGACCACGCCGCTGGCGCGAAATGCCCGCCCGGCCTGCAGGACGGCGGCCTCGAGCGCGGCCATGTCGGCCCCGTCCAGCAATGTCGCGGCGTCGCCGCGCTGATTGTCGAGGTGCAGATTGGTCATCATCTGCGCACCCAGGCGCGCGACGCGGTGCGCGGGCTGGCCTGCAATGGCCACGGCGCGCAGGTCGTAATGGCGATCGCCGCAGCGCGGCTTGTCCAGCCAGGCTTCCGCATACAAGGCCTGCGCGGCCAGGGCGTCCACCAGCGCGGCGATGTCGGTCGCTGGCTCATAGCGCGTGATCCGCTTGACGTTGAACAGGCGCATGCCGCCACCGCCATGCACGATCTTGGCCGAGGTGGTCGCCTGCTGGCGCCCGCTGCGGTTGCGTCGGTACGCCACCACGCCGGAGGCCGACGAGCCATAGCGCGGCTTCAGGTAAAGACGGTCGAGGTCGTGCTCTTGCAGTAGTGCCTGCAGATGGTCGTAGCCGTCCACGCGCCCCAGCAACACCGGCGTGGGTACGCCATGTGCGGTCAGGTGGCGCTGACAGGCCAGTTTGTCGGTCATCAGGCAGATCGCGTCCGGCGCATTCACCACCTGCGCCCGGGGCAGGCTGGCCAGCCGGCGCGCGAGGCCTTGCATGGCCGCCGCAAAACCGGCGAACCAGACATCCATTGCCAACAATTCGCCGTGTTCGGGCGCGCGCAAGGGCGGCAGGCCCAGCAGCCGGCAACCGGCGTGCAACAAGTGCAGGTGGGCGAGGGGGTCGTCACCCGGCGGCTCGATTTTGAACAGGCACGGCCGGTCGAGCGCAGCGTCGATCCGCGCCGGCTCTTCCAGCCAGTCGCGCCAGGCGACCACCTGCGCCACCGGCAAGCCCAGTTGTGCGCGCGCCGCCTGCAACTGGCGCACGCGCTTGCTGCCTGGGGTGGCCAGCAAGACCATGGCGCACGCGGCCGGGTCCAACGAGCTACTCGCCAACCGCCACGTAGCGATACACCTCGCCATCGTCCTCGTCGTCTTCCTGCGGATCGTCCAGCACGACCTTGAAGGGCAGGGCATTGAGCTTGTCCTGGTTCGCTGCCGAGATGTAGTGATGCGACAGGTCCAGGCGCGTCAGGTTGCCCAGTTGGGTGCCGCGCAGCAGGGCGTCGGCGCCGACGTCGCCGATGGTGCCGAGCGACAGGTCGAGCGTCGTGATGGTGGCCAGCAGGGGCTCGTTGGCCAGCCAGGCGGCCAGTTCGTCGGCGATCTGCGCGTCGCGCAGGCCCAGGTAACGCAAGCCTGGCGTGGCCAGTTGCGCCAGCACTTTCCGGTACAGCGCCACGTCGCCTGAAAAACCATACTCGTCCGTGCCCAGCCACAGTTCCAGGTGTTCCAGCTTTGGCATGTGCGAGCTGGCCAGCGACTGTGCGATTTTCTGGTCCAGGCCACCGGATTCGATGATCAAGGTGCGCAGGTTCTGGTGCGTGAACGGTTCGATGGTCAGCGCATTGCCGCCACGGATGCGCAAGGTTTCCAGTTGCGGAAAGGCGTCCAGCAAGGGCTTGTAGCTGCCTTGCACGATCCAGGAGATTTCACATTCCTCATACGTCATGTCGCCGATGAACAGCGCACGCAGTTTTGGCAACTGTGGCGCATGCTGCGCCAGCGCGGCGATCACTGCGTCGGCGCCGGCTTCGTAGGGGTCGCCCCACATGCCGATGATCAGTGCTTCGAGCGTCGACTGGTCCGCTTTGTCGAGAAAGCTGGCGATCAGGTCCGGCATCGGGCGCTTGTCGTCATAGCCGATGGACAAACGGTAGACCACGTCCGGCGATGGATCGAATGCGATATCAGGATCGTACTGCAGCACTTTTTTATTCTGGAAGATCGTGGTGCTGTCGGAAATCGTCATCGAAAAAGCTCCTGGTCGAATGGTGGCGGGTCTTAATACGCGAAATTTATTGCCTGCTCAAAATACTAACATGGCACGAGAAGCCATCGATCGATGGCCGTGAACTTGCCTGTTTTTTTCAGAACAGATCCTTTGGGCAGGCGCGACCGTACACGCCTTACAACACCTAAGTAGTATTACTTATTTCTACCAAGAATCGCGGTATAATTAATTGCTCAATTGCAATTTTGTAAGGTATGTTGCGCGTTTCAACCCAGCGTGGCTGGCGCGCCAGGGCGAGTATTCGTCGCCCACCTGCCGTCGTTCCGAGAATGACTTCCTGTCCTTTACCGCGAAACGCATTATGACTTCTAAATTTACCCTGAATATCTTCCACAAAGTGGTCGCAACCCTGTTGGCGGTAACGCTAATACCGCTGTGTACGCTTTGGTATGTCAGCAACAATACGGCAGAGCGTGAACTGAGTACGAATATCTTCCAGAACCTGGTCGCGACCATGGATATCACGTCAGCGCGCATCAATGGTTGGGACGACAGTAATCTGCGCGTATTACGCCAGGCCGGCCGCCTGAACGACATCAACGGCATGAAAAGCGATCGCCAGGTGCCGGTATTGACCGCGATCGGCCAGGCCTACGATTCTTACCTGGTCTTCACGATTGCGCCTGATGGTAGCAACATTGCCCGCAATGATGGCGGCGCTCTGGTCAGTTATGCCGACCGCAGCTATTTCAAGGACGTCATGAAGGGCGCGCCGGTCGGGCGCCAGGTCGTGATCAGCAAAACCACCGGCAGGCCCTCACTGCTGCTGGGCAGTCCGATCCGCAGTGACGAAAACAAGTTAATCGGTGTGATTGCCATGGGTTTGAACCTGGGCGATATCTCGCAAGCGGTGGCCGATGTGCGCGTGGGCGAAACCGGCCACGCGATCTTGCTTGACGCCACCAACAAGGTCATCGCCCACGGCGACGCACAAAAGGTAAAAACCGCGTTGCAAGACTTCAGTGCCCACAGCGCGCTGAAAACGGCTGGCATCACCGATGGCCCGACCGCCTACAGACATGATGGCAAGGAAATGATCGGTTACATGCGCAAGCTGCCCCAGGGCTGGACCTTGCTGGTGGAACAGGACTACGACGAAGCCTTCGCGCCGCTGGCCCAGATGAAAAAGGAAGGACGCCTGCTGATCATCATCACGATTGCCCTGGTGGCTGCCATCGCGTACATGCTGGGCAAGGCGCTGACCCGCCCGATCAACGAATTGACCATCATCGCCGACAAGCTGAGCAAGGGCGACTTCGACGTCAACCTGACCCAGGTCGAGCGCGGCGACGAGATCGGCTCACTGGCGCGCGCGATCGAACGGCTTGGCATCAGCATCAAGATGGCCATGGACCGACTGCGCAGCAAGTCTTGAGAATAACCAGGAGCTATCGATATGGCACAAGCCGAATTCACGCCTCTTCCTTCCCTGGTTGCGCAGATCGCCAATCTGTGCGGTCAGCGCCAGACCGGTACCGTGATGCTGGTCAGCGATGACAACCGCATGGGCCAGATTCATCTGCGCGCCGGCGAAATCGTGTTTGTCATGTGCCGCGGCCGGCGCGGACGCGATGCCCTCGGTATCATGCGTACCATGCATGCCGCGCGCCTGAGTTTTGTCGCGGGCGCGATCGACGCGGCCGAAGCCATCGAATGGGCCAGCAAGACCGTGCTCGACTACCTGAACGGCCTGTTGCCCGACTTGCCCGGGCAGGGCGATGCGGCCCCTGGCGCGCCGCCCGGTGTGGCGGGTACGGCGGCTGTTGCCACCAAGCCGGTTGCGGCTGTGGCTGCAGCGGCGCCGCCGCAGCCCGTCACGGCGGTCGCCGTGACGCCGGCTACCAAGGCGATGTTCGAGAAAGTCATGCTGACGTATATCGGACCGATGGCGCAAATCGTCTGCGGCGACCATTTCGCCACCGCCACCGATGCACGCGCCTTGACCGTGGCGCTGGCGACGGAAATTCCGGGTGCTGCGAATCAAGCCAGGTTCAAGGCGGAAATTGCCAAATTGCTCAACTTGTGAAGGGCCGGGCAACCGGAGAAAATTAGTCCGAGAAAATTGCCCGCGTTCCTGGTGGCCGACATGATCCCATGTCGGCCCTTCGTTTTTGGCGCCACGCCATTCCCTTCAGCACCTCGTCCCAAATCTGCCGCACCCACTTATCAGCGTCCGTGACGTCGACTGGGCAGAACCCGCGGTTAGATACAGACGCATCGCCAAAGAAAATGATGTCATCGTGATATGCTCGATCCAACAGTCGAGCAGATGTTGGCCTGATCCTGCGCACACCTGCGCACAACTTCCTTTCATGTTCACGAGATTTAAAGCCAGACACTGCGCGCGTGGCGTGCGCAATCCGCAGTAAATATCCCTTTTGATTGACGAGCGATTTGTGCATGTCTCGTTTTGGAGAATTTGATGAAACCCTATGTTATCTGTCACATGATGTCGTCCATCGACGGGCACGCGCTCACCGATGGCTGGGACCGGCCGTTCAAGAAAACTGCCGGAGAGCTGTATGAAAAGCTGGCCGAAACCTTCGCATTCGATGGTTGGATTTGCGGCCGCACCACCATGGAAGAAATTGCCCATGGCGACGACTATCCAAAAGGTCTGGCCACGGCGCCCATCCCGCGCACCCCCTATTTCGCCAAGCGTGATGCAGCGCGCTACGCGATCGCCATCGATGGTCATGGCAAGGTTGCCTGGAAGAGCAACCAGGCGCTCGACTCCCACGTGGTCGCGGTCGTCACGGAAGCGGTGTCGGACGACTATCTGGCCTATCTGCAGTCGATTCAAGTTTCCTATTTCTTTGGAGGCAAAACGGACATCGATCTGGCCCAGGTGGTGCAGACCTTGGCCGATGAGCTGGGCACGCGGCGACTGATCGTTGAAGGCGGTCCTCACGTCAGCGGCTCCTTTGTCAATGCCGGCCTGGTCGATGAAATCAGCGTCCTGATTTTGCCGCTGATCGACGGGCGTGGCGACCATCCCGCGTCGTTTGAAATTGCCCGGGAGCGCTGGACGCAGCCGAGTTATCTGACACTCGCCTCTGCAGAGGTCCAGGATGGCGGCGGCGTGTGGCTGCGTTATAAGCGGTAACGGTCGGCACCGGCAGAGCAGGGTGCCAGGTTCGGCAATCCGGCCTTTCTGAGCTTATTGCGCGACCTGTTGTCGACGCCTGTTTGCTTGCGACGACGCAAACGCGGCAGCCCTGCAGCCGTCAAATAATGATGCTTCTGATCAGACGGGAGCAGCCATGGAACGGCGTATTTTTCTCAAGCTGGGCGCGGGCGCGGCAATTGGCAGCGTATTGGCTGCATGCGGCGGTGGCGGGGACGTTTCGACCAGTGAGCCTCGCGCGCAGTCCACCCGCCTGAAAGTGGTCAGCGGCTGGACCAATCTCGCCTTGCAGGCTGTACGCACCGTCAAGCCAGGTCCGCCGATGGCGGCGCGTTCGCTCGCCATTCTGGCCACCTGCATGTACAACGCCTGGTGCCAATACGATGCGCTGGCGCGGCCCACCAGGCCAGGCCAGCCACGGCGCCCCGTGGCCGAGCGCAGTGACGCCAACAAGGCGATGGCCATCAGCTACGCCGCCCACGCCGCGCTGGTCGACCAGTTCCCCACCGAACAGGCGGCGTTCGACGCCTACCTTGCCAGCCTGAATGTCAGCCAGGGCAGCACCGATGGCGGGACGCCTGCCGCGCTCGGGCTGGCCGCGGCCCGCGCCGAGCTCGATGTTTGCCATGCCGACGGCGCCAACCAGCTGGGCAACCTGACGCCCGGCGCCGTGCCATATGCAGACTACACCGGCTACGTGCCGAAAAACCCGGCCATGATCGTCAGCGCCCCCACGCCGCGCGAGCTGATCCCCGCACCTGGTCACTGGCAACCGTTGACCTACACCGACGCCGCCGGCGTGGTGCGCACGCCGCTCTTCACGGGCGCCGCCTGGTCCCACGTCACGCCGTTCGCGCTGGCGTCCAGCGACCAGTTGCGGCCTGCGCCGCCGCCAGCGTTTGGCAGCGCTTTGTACGAGGCCCAGGTACGCCACATCGTCGAACTGCAGGCATCTCTCACCGACGAGCAGAAAGTGATTGCTGAATACTGGGCCGACGGCCCCAATTCCGAACTGCCGCCCGGACACTGGCTGTTGTTCGCCCTGTACGTGTCGGAACGCGACCGCCATACCGACGACGACGAAATCAAGCTGCTGTTTGCCCTGTCCAACGCCTTGTCCGACGCTGCCGTCGCCGCCTGGGACGCCAAGCGCGCCTACGATTCGGTACGCCCGATCAGCGCCGTGCGCTACCTGCTGCACGGCCAGACCATCCCCGGCTATGGACCGCTGGGTCCGTCAGGGGGCTTGCGCCAGATCCAGGGCGAGTCCTGGATCCCCTATCAGCCGATGACGTTTCCGACGCCCGCTTTCCCCGAACACGTTTCCGGTCACAGCGCCTTCAGCGCCGCCGCAGCGCAGGTCTTGCGCAGTTTTACCGGCAGCGACCTGTTCGGCGCTTCCTTTACCAAGGCCGCGCGCTCGATGGCCATCGAGACCGGCGCGCCGCAAGCCGAGGTCGTGTTGCAGTGGCCAACTTTCAGCGCGGCCGCCGCGCAGGCAGGTTTGTCGCGCATCTATGGCGGCATCCACTTCGATTCCGGCAACACCGCTGGACAGACCCTCGGCCAGCAAGTGGGAAGGCAGGCGTTTGCCAGGGCGCAGGCGCTGTGGCTGGGCAATGTATGAGGCAATGCAAGCATGCACAGCGAATCAGGGAGGACCTGCGTTTGCGCTGGCGATCGAAGCTGTTGATCCGCAGGTTTTCAGCATCTGGGACAGGGAGCAAATCCGTCAACTTGCCATCGCTCTGACTCGTCGTTCAGTTTGCTGTCAGAGTTTTGCCCACTGCGCCGCGAGTTAGGCAGACGCTTGCCGGGGTGCCCTTTAGCCAAGCCGAAGCTTGGCCTCCTTACACTCGGCAGCATGCGGTCCCGCTGCGGTGTCGATTTCCACGTCATCGGCGGCGCATCAAGGCAGCCCGCCGGGCAAGCCGATGCCTGGCCGCCTTGTAAAAAAGGCAAAAACCCCATGCATTCCCTATCCAGGCCGATCTGGTGCGCGCGTCCGCGCCGCGCCCTCGCGGTGCTTTTCGTGTCCATGACGGCGCTGCTCAATGCCTGTGGCGGCGCCAGCGCCAGCGGCCAGGCTGCAGCGATCGACTGCCCCGTGGCGCAACAGGCCGCCGGCGCCGTCGATTGCGTCATGCGCCAGTTCATGGCGTCCAGCGGCGTGACTGCCGCCACCATCGCCATCGTCCACCATGACCAGCTGCTGCTGGAGCAGGGCTACGGCCACCAGGATGCGGCTGCGACCATCGCGCTGCCGGCCAACGCCCTGATGCTCACGGCCAGTATCGTCAAACCGGTCACGGCCGCCGCCATTCAGCGCCTGGCCAGCGCCGGCAAGCTGGCCTTGAGCGACCATGCGTTTTGCAATGGCCGCAACGCCCCCTGCTGGCTGGCAGCCGGCCTGACCGGCGCCGGCGCCGATGCGCGCGCCGCCGACATCACCATCCTGCACTTGCTGTCGATGACGGCCGGATTCGATCCCGCCGTGTCGGGCGATCCGATCACCCAGGAGGCCGCCATCCGGCAAAGCCTGCGACTGTCGGCGCCACCGCAGCGCACCGATATCATCGGCTACCGCATGGCGCGCGCGCTCGACTTCGCACCAGGCGCACGCTATGCGTATGCCAATTTCAGCTATCTGGTGCTGGGACAGATTATCGAGCAAGCGTCCGGCATGGGGTACGTCGCTTACGTGAACGAGGCCGTGTTCCAGCCGCTGGGCGTGGCCGGCGCCGATTTCCGGGGCGCCGCGTCACTGATCAAGGACCATGACCCGCGCGAACCGAACTATATTTGCTCCGAGACCGGGGCCAGTACCTTCGTGCCGGGCGCCACTGTCAAGGCCAACGATGGCGTCATCCACGCACCCAACTGGGTCTCGGTGGGATTTGCGCTGACGACCGCCAAAGCCATGGCGCAGTTTGGCGCACGCTACCAGATCTGGGGCGGCGACGCCGCCGAACTGCCCACCGCCGGCACCGGCACACTCTTGCGCGCGCCGCTCGACCAGTTCGCTTTCGGTAAATTATGCGGCAGCCAGACCATCCTGCGACAGCGCCGCTCCGGCGCCAGCTACGCGGTGCTGCTAAATAAATCCGATGGTTTCGAGGCCGCCACCCTGATGGTGGCGCTCGACCGGGTCCTGGACCAGCTGCAGCGCTAGCCTGTCGGGCGCGATGCCGAGGCGCCCAAGGCGGCGCCGTTGGCCGCCAAGTGGGAAGGCAGGCGTTTGCCAAGGCGCAGGCGCTGTGACTGGACGCTTGCGATGCGCTCGCCTGCCGATCCCATGCACGCCACTCGCTGCTGCCGGGTACGTCGCGCGCGACATAAAAACACATCAGGGTCGACTGACTCGATGGGCCCACTCCCGTCGAGGTGAACAATATGGTTGTGACAGTCGGGTAAATACAACACGCCATTGGCAATGCTGTATCTCGAATTGCCGCCAATATGTGCAATTTTCTTAATATTCAATTCCTTGATTGGGTTGAATAAAATCCTTGTTCTATATTATTCATACCTGCTTCGTGAAGAACGTGCCCGACGAATCGCCCGTTGCCGCGTTCCTGAGGAAAAAAATCTTCACTTTCCCAATTCAGGCGTTTTATCAGTTTGCCACCATTTTATATGATTTTTATAATCATGAAAATTAAACCATCCAGAAATATATTTGACACCGCTATCCACTGAACATAAGATTTTCGCCATCTGATTTATTACATCAGTATTCCCAGCGCTGATCCGCGACGAAAGCGCCGAGTCGGCGAAATCTCCAACACCAATCAAATCAAATCATGGCGCAGCGTTTTTATTCAAGCGAAAAATATCAACCAGTCCTGTTTAACCGGCCTGGTTTGACAGCCTTACTGCTGTCGTCAGCGTTGCTCGCTGCCTGCGGCGGCGGCTCGGGATCGACGACGCCAGGTGCAGTGGCCACCACCCCTGCCGCAACGCCGGCGACTGGCACGACCACCGGGGCGACGACGCCAACCGGGACCTCCACTGGCACGGGCACGGGCACGCCTGCAACCTCGCCTGCCACCACACCGGCCACGACACCGGCCACCACGCCCGCCACCACACCCGGCGTGTTCGGCGTGACATCGACTGTCATTGCGCCCGGCAACGGCGGCAAGCTGTTCAGCGTCAAAGCCAACTTTTTCGACGATGGTTTTATTCCCGCCAATCCGGTATCGAATTACGGTTTCCCGAATCCGATCATTACCTACGCGAACACCGACGGCAGCGTCGATGTTGCCTGGCTTGACTATGCGGGAACCGCTGGCCGCAACGCCGGCGGCTTGAGCACGCCCCACGCAATCAATATCACCCACGTCAATCCCGACCTGAGCACCGGCACCACCACCAGCACCGGCATACTCACCTACAAGCTGCTGGGATTTACCCGGGACAGCGCCGGCGCGTATTACATTGCCTATAACGCCGACCACCCTTTCAAGAATGCCGTCGCGGGCAACGTGAATAACGTCAACGGCAATATGCTGAAGGTGGCCAAGTCGGCCAGCGCCAGTTTTGCCACGCCGCTCTGGGATACCTTGCTGTTCGGCGACAAAGACAACACCGCAGATGGCAGCAAGGGTAATCCGGGCGCAGCCGGTGGTGGCGTACTCGCTTACGATGCGGCTGGCCAGAAGTTGCTGATCTATGTGGCGCACCAGATGGCATGGGGATTGAATGGCACGCGCCACCAGGCCGGCTACCTGCGCTATGTCGACCCGGTATCGGGCAAGCCGATTGCCCCCGGCGGCGCCAGCGACTTCATGGGCTCAGGCTGGCTGTATTCGCACAATTTCAACCAGCGCTTGCTGATCGACAACGGCACTGCCTACCTGCTGGCGCACGGCGACGCTTACGCGCGCCAATTGGGCTTCCTGGCCTATTCCTACGCCAGCTATGCAAAGAACGATCGCACGCTGTTCGACCAATCCTATCTGGCAATCGACGGTACCCAGGGTGACAACGCCACCAATGCGCAGACCGGTCAATTCATCAAACTGGCGAATGGCACGTTCGCCATGGTGCACACCACCAGCCAGGCGCGCGCGGCACGTGATGTGCGCATCGTGCTGGCGAGCGGCACCGATGGCACCACCAAAACGAGTGCCTGGCTGACCACCAATGGTGCTGGCGTCCAGGCCATCACGCCGAAACTTGAAGCGGTCGGTGACAACATCCTGGTGACGTATGGACTGTGGAAATCGGCCGACCGCACCAACAAGGTCATCGAGTGGCACCTCGTCCTGCTCGACGCCAACCTGAAACTGCTGGCCAGTTACTTGCCGACCGGCGTGGAATTCACGGCCGACGCGCCCTTGATCCGGTTCGGTGGCGGCCCGAATGCGGGACGTGTCGGCTGGATTTCCGGCAACGATGCCGGCACACTCAGCGTGAATCTCATCGGCACGCCGTAGACCTGATAAAACGGACAAGCCTGTTTTCCGGTACGGGGAGCGGGCTGGACGCCGCCATGCATGCGGGCGCGGTGAATGATCCGTTTGGTGCAGCCATGGATCGACGCGCGCGCAGTATCAGGCCGGCTGTTTCAACACGTTGCCATGTGATAGCATCGACGCCATTCGAGGATCTGGACAAGCCGCGATCCCGCCGTGTCAAGGAGCCCCTTCATGCGCACATTCCGCGTTATCGCGGCATCCCTTCTGATCCTGGCCGCGCCGCTTGCTGCCGCAGTGCAGGACCAGGCGGACCATCATCACGCTGCGCCTGAAACGCTCGGCACCGTCGACTTTCGCACCTCATGCAAGAGCACGATCCGGCCTGACTTCAATCGTGCCGTGGCCCTGATGCACTCGTTCCAGTTCGGGCCAGCCAGCGACGGCTTTCGCAGCGTGCTGCGGCGCGACCCCGATTGTGCGATGGCGTATTGGGGCATCGCGCTGTCGAGCTGGAGCAATCCGTTCGCAGGCTACAAATCACCCGCCCAACTGGCGCAGGGACTTGCGGCAGTCGACGCCGGCCGGGCCGCTGCCGCGCGCACTGCGCGCGAACGCGCCTATCTCGACGCCGTGGCGCATCTGTATGTCGACAGTGCACGCATCCGCCAGCCAGCCCGGGTAGCCGCCTATGAAACGGCGATGGCCAAGGTGAGCACCGACTTTCCGGACGACACCGAGGCGCGTATTTTCTACGCGCTGGCCCTGGCCGCGGCGGCCGACCCGGCCGACAAGACCTACGCGAAGCAGCGCAAGGCCGGTGCCATGCTCGAGGCGCTGTTCGTCCGCTTTCCCCACCATCCGGGGCTGGCGCATTACATCATCCACGCCTACGACGAACCCGAACTGGCCGCGCGCGCCGCGGCGGCAGCGCGCCGCTATGGCGACATCGCCCCGTCGACGCCGCATGCTTTGCACATGCCGTCGCACACCTTTACGCGCATCGGCGACTGGCAGGCCTCGATCGCGACCAATCTGGCATCGGCAGAATCGGCCCGCCGGGCGGGCCAACCGGCCGACGAACTCCATGCCAGCGACTACATGGTGTATGCCTATCTGCAGAGCGCGCAGGACGGGGCGGCCAGGAAACTCGTCAGCGCGGCGGAGGCGACGTTTCAGCGCTTCGATCCAGCCCATGCAAGCGGGGCGGCGCCTGCCTCGGCAGCATTTTTTGCCTATGCCGCCATTCCGGCGCGGTTTTGCCTGGAGCGACGCGACTGGGCCGCGGCGATCGCACTGAAAGCGCGCCCAAGCCCGTTTCCCTACGCCGATGCCATCACGATTTTTACGCAAGGACTCGGCGCCGCGCATCTGAAAAACGCCGCCATCGCCGAGCAATCGATTGCCGCGCTTGCCGACTTGCGCGACCGGCTGCGCGCGGCGAACGACAGTTACTGGGCCGACCAGGTCGAGATCCAAGGGCTGGAAGTGGCGGCGCAATGGGCCGTGGCGCGCGGTGACATTGCCCGCGGGCGCGCATTGCTGCTGCGGGCGGCGGCGATGGAAGATGTCACGGAACTGGCCTCGATCACGCCGGGGCCGTTCGTGCCGGCGCGCGAGATGCTGGGTGAACTCTTGCTGGAAGCCACCCAGCCGCAACTGGCGCTGGCAGAATTCAAGTCGACGCTGGCCCGCCAACCTCACCGGTTCTGGTCGCTGTACGGCGCCGCGAAAGCAGCCGGGCTGGCCGGGGATCCAGAGGCCGCACGCACCTATTTTGAGCAACTGCTGGCCATCGCGCCCCGTGCCGACCTGCCGCGCCGCGCGGCGCTGATCGAGGCTGCCAGCGTCGTCGCTGGCGCACGCCATCCAGCCGGGGAAGGGCGGACTGCCAGGTAGTTGCGCCGGGGCGGCTTACAAGTGCTAGTTCGGCCGGCAGAATTGGGGCGGCAGGTCCATACAGTGCGGTTAGTTCTCATTAGGAACAGCAGTTCGTGCGTGTGCGAGCCCACGCCGGCTGCAGCAACGACGTAATTGTCGCTTTGTCCTCTGGCGAAGGTCGCGTCGGCGCCGACCTGTTCCCGCCATTTAAGTGAGCACGTCGGCCCAGATCTGGCGCGCCCACGCATCCGCGTCCGCGCCTTCTTCGGCCGAACGTTGCGCCGACAGGAAGCTCTCACCTTGCGCCTGCATGCTTTTTTTCGCCGCGTCGTAGTGGTACAAGGTCGATATATGCATCGCCTGCCGATCGTCGACAAAGCTGTAGCAGGTGTTGGCAAAGGCCGGCGCCGGGTCGGGCGCCTGCCCCTGCATCAGGGAGACGATGGCACGCGCGCATATCTTTGCCTGGGCATTGGCCATGTGGGCCGACTTGGGCAAGCCGGCATCGATGGCGTCGCCAATCACGTGCACACGTGGCAGCACCTTCGATGCATAGCTGAGAAAGTCGACCTCGCACCAGCGCCCGTCGACGTTGGCCAGGCCGGCCGCTTGCGCCAGCTGGCCGGCCCGCTGCGGTGGAATGATATTCAATACATCGGATGCGACGCGCTCGAACGCGGTCGTGACAAGCCTGGTCGCAACATCGACATGTTGCACCTCGCTGCCCGGCACATACTCGATCATGCCCGGATACAGTTCGCGAAAGGCGCGCTCGAACAGGGCGCGTTTCGAGGTGATGACGGGATTGGCATCGAGCACCATGACCTTGGAACGCGGCTTGTGCGTTTTCAGGTAGAACGCCACCTGGCAGGCGCGCTCGTAGGGTGCCGGCGGACAGCGGTAGGGCAGCAATGGCAGCGCGATGGTGAACACGCCGCCGTCGGGCATATCCAATAACTGACGTTGCAACAGACGCGTTTGCGGGCCCGCTTTCCAGGCATGGGGAATCTGTTCCTGCGCGCCGGCCAGCGCCGGCCAGGCGTCGTACATAAAATCGATGCCTGGGGCGACAATCAGGCGGTCATACAACAATGGTTTGCCGGCCACCACGATGCGCGACTTGTCGGCATCGATCGCCGTCACGCTGCCAGTCATGCGCTTGACGCCATGGTGGCGCGCAAGCGTATCGTAGCCGAACGTGATTTGTTCAAGCGTCCTTTGCGCGCCCAGCACGCGGTTGCTGACCGGGCAGGAAATAAAATCGGCACGCTGATCGACCAGGATGACGTTGATGCGTCCACCGCTGAGCAGCCGCAGATACTTTGCTGCCGTGGCCCCGCCGAAGCCCGCGCCGACCACGACCACGCGCCCCAGGCTGGCAGCGCGTGCAATGTCCCTGCCTGGCGCTGCCAGCGCGGGCCAGGCCGGGCCGCTCAAGGCCAGTTCGAGGAAGGTCCGCCTGCGCATCCTTACTCCCATTCCAGAAGCGGAAACAGCAGATTCACATTGCGCCGGTTGACGACATCGAACAGCTGCCAGCGCGTGCGTTCGCTGGCGGCCGCCGTGGTCATGGTCGCGGTCATGGTGTCGCCGCGACGTATGCTGGCACGCACATCGCGCAGCAGGGTAGACAGATAGTCCGCCTGCCGCTCCAGCGCCTGATTTTTATCCCGGGTGACGGGTCCATGCCCGGGGACGACCACGGCGGCAGGCAGCTGTTTCAATTGTTGGGTGGCAGTGAGCCATCCCTTGACGTCGCCGTCGATGGACGGGGTGCGCTCGATGAACAGCAAATCACCGGTAAACAACGTGCCGCTTGCATTGTCGAACACGGTGAGATCGTTGTCCGTATGCGCGCCTGGCCAGGCAGTCAGTTCCAGCTTGCGCTGGCCGAGATCGAGGGTGAGGTGGTCTTGCACGGTCTGGCCTGGCGCAAGCAGCACACTTTTTGCGGCGCCTTTTCCCAGTTGCATGGTCAGGTTGCGCAGATAGGCGTCACGGCGCGCGGCCAGTGCGCCCGGCAGCCGCGCGTGTCCGATCAATTGCGGCTGAACCCCGGCGCCATCGGCGTGCGAAAAGGCGGCATTGCCGAACACATGATCAGGATGTCCATGTGTGTTGATGACATAGCGCACGGGAAGCTGCGTGATGGTGCGCAGTGCATCGTTGAGGGCCATGCCCACCGCGTAGGAGCCACCCGTGTCGATGACGGCGACCGCCTCGGTGCCAATGATAAAACCGAGATTGGCGATGTCGCCGTCGTAGCCATCCTCGAAATCCTTGTGCTGGCCGATGTGCACATACACGCCCGGCGCCACCTGGTCGACATGCAGGGGCGCTGCGACCAGCGGCACGCAGATGCTTGCGGCCAGCAGCAACAAGAGCGCGCTCAGGCGCAGCGGGCATACCCCGTCAGCCACCGACATCGATCGCCTGGCGGAAGGTGGCGCCGGTATTGTCCTGCAAGACCACGGTCAGCGCGCCGGGCCGGTCGGCGACGAAGCCGAATTCGAGGGTCGGATTTTCACTGAGGCCGATCGAGGTGTCCGCCACCAGGACCTGCCTGCCGTTGTACGACACGCTGACCTGTTGAATGAAATACGCAGGCCGGAAACCATTGGTGGTGAGGTTGCGCTGCAAGCCGGTGTACATCGGATGCCTGATCAGCAGCCTGGCCTTGTTGATCGCGCCAACCTTTGACGGCCCGGTCAGCGCCATCTTCATTTTGCCCGCCGCCGCCATGACGGCCGGATCGTCGCCCGCGATGCTGCCGCCGCAACCGCCCGAGGCCTTGACGGTCACCGTGCTGACATACAGTTTGCCGTCGTTCGACTCGGCGACGACGTGTACCGGCGAATCCGTATCAAAGCGGATTCGGGTGGACATTTCCGCCTTGCCGCTTTCCGGCGTGAAGTGGAATACCGCCGTCACCGGCACCGGGTTGGCGTCGACCAGCACGGTTACCGCCTTGATGTAACTGGTCGCCGTCATCGGGTGATCGATGCTGAAAGCAAACGGCACCTGGTCGCCGCTGGCTGCGCGCGTGGGGGCGCTGATGTGGATGAATGGGGCGGGTTCGAGCTGTTTGCCGGGGAAGTATGACGCTTGCAATGCCGGCCATGGGGCAGGGACGGCTTGTGCTATTGCCGCGAGCGGGCAAGCCGACAGGGCCAGCACTGTGAGGGCGGCGTAACAGCACGCGCAACGCGCACCGGATAGACGATTTTGCATCAGATCCACCTTACCTTTTCATGCCGAAAAATCACGATAACCGAAAAGATAGTCGCGCTGCGTTAGCTCCCTGTCAAGCTGATTCAGGAACGACGACGCCGATCGGCCGAACGCCTGCGGTGCTGGCCATGACCCGAGATTGACACTGTCATCTCTGCGCGGCGAACGAGTTCCTGTCTGAAGTCAGTTAATAATCATCGTGTTGTGCCAGAAAAAAACACGCGAAAATTTACAGCGGGGGAGACCATGATTTCCTATCTCAGCACTGAGGCGCCACCCTTCCGGACGGCATCTGCCTAGCTTGTCAAAGAATACGCTTGCATGGCGAAGCGTATCGATCTTGTCGAGCGCTACAACCTGGTGGCAGGCCCGCCAGGTATGGCCGTGGCGCGGGTGCAGTACGAATTCATCCACGATCGTATGGCACCGCAGGAGTTGGTCGATTTCGTTGGCGTTTGCGAGGCCTTGATCGAGGCGTTCAGAAAGAACAAGGCGCAATATCACGCGCGGTAAATCCTCTTTATCAGACTGGTTGTCCCCTGATGCTCGGACACTGAGCCAATGCGCGGCGCCCAATTGCTAATCGTGCGAGGCCGTCAAATACAGGGTGCGTTGAGTCAACAGCAAGCA
This sequence comes from Massilia sp. S19_KUP03_FR1, assembly GCF_036688685.1. Lineage (NCBI taxonomy): Bacteria > Pseudomonadati > Pseudomonadota > Betaproteobacteria > Burkholderiales > Oxalobacteraceae > Massilia > Massilia sp. S19_KUP03_FR1. The sequence goes on from NZ_JAQQPS010000031.1 coordinate 37,260, forward strand.
TGTCGACCTGCCTTTGGCACGTGCCGTTTCGTGGTCTGCAGCGTTCAGTCGTCCCCATGCGTCCTACAATGTGGCAGAAGCGAACGCAATCCCTGCCCTTTGTTGCGCACTGTCGCAGTGGGGAGCGCTGGCACGGACCCCTGGCCCTTCATTGATTTTCGTCGGTCGACCGGATGAATGGTGGGCGAATTTGAACATTCCCGACTACCTGATGTAGAGTATCCAAAGTTTCCGAAGAAATATAAAACCCGGAGATTGCGTGGCCGCGCGAGCTGGCATAGACCAGCCGCGCTGCTATTTATTCGCATCAATTAAAACATGAGACATGCATGAAAAACTTGAAGACGCGCGCGCGCCTGGGGCTGGCCTTTGGTGTTGTGCTGGTGCTGATGCTATTGGTCACCACGATCGGCATCTGGCGCCTGGCCACGGTGGCGCAAGCCACACGCAATATGACGCAGACTCCGCTGGCCAAGGAGCGCATGATCAGCGACTGGTACCAGGCGATCAGCACGGGCATCACCCGCACGACAGCGATTGCAAAGAGTTCCGACCTGAGCCTGCAGGCGTATTTCGAGCCTGCCGCGCTGGCATCGGCAACGAGCACGACGCGCCTGCAGGAGGAGATCGGCAAGCTGGTGGCAAGCGCCGAGGAAAAGCGCCTGTTCACAGAAATTGGCGCCGATCGCGATGCCTACCATACCGCTGGCGCGGCAATCGTGCAGCTGCGCACCGAGGGCAAGTTGTTCCAGGCACGCAATATGTTCGAGAAGACGTTTTTACCGGTCGCGGCGAGTTACCAGGGCCGTGTACAGAAGCTGCTGGACCTGCAGCGCGCGCACATCAACAGTACGGCTGACGACATCGACGCCATCTACCGCTCAAGCCGCACCTTTCTTCTTCTGCTCAGTGGCGTCGCCCTGGCGGCCGGCGTCGCTGCTGCCGTGCTGCTGGCGCGCAATCTGCTGCGCCAGCTGGGCGGCGAGCCGGAGTTCGCCACGCGCGTGGCCGAGCGTATCGCCGCTGGCGACCTGTGCGGCGACATCCGGGTCGCGCACGGCGACACCAGCAGCCTGCTGTTCGCCATGAAAGGCATGCGCGACAGCCTCTCGACTATCGTCGCACAGGTGCGCGGCGGCACCGACATCATCGCGGCCGCGTCGCAGGAAAATGCCCGCGGCAACCAGAACCTGTCTAACCGTACCGAACAGCAAGCGGCCAGCCTGGAGGAGACCGCCGCCTCGATGGAAGAGCTGACCGCCACTGTGCGCCAGAGCGCCGACCATGCGCAGCAGGCCAGCCAGATGGCGACCCTGGCGTCGTCGGTCGCTGTCAGGGGAGGCAGCGTGGTCGGCCAGGTGATGAGCACGATGGACGAGATCAGCACCGCGTCGCGCAAGATCGTCGACATTACCGGCGTCATCGACGGTATCGCGTTCCAGACCAATATACTGGCGCTGAACGCGGCGGTGGAAGCGGCGCGTGCCGGCGAACAGGGACGCGGCTTTGCCGTGGTCGCCTCCGAGGTGCGCAACCTGGCCCAGCGCTCGGCCACGGCGGCGCGCGAAATCAAGTCGCTCATCGACGCTTCCGTCGCGCGCGTCGATGCCGGCGGAAAGCTTGTCAAGGAAGCCGGCACGACGATGGAAGAAGTCGTCGGCAGCATCCAGCAAGTGACGGTCATCATGGCCGACATTCTCAACGCCAGCCGTGAACAAAGCGCGGGCATCGACGGCGTTACCCGTTCGATCAGCGAGATCGACCATGTCACCCAGCAAAACGCCGCGCTGGTGGTTGACGCGGCCGCTGTCGCCGACAAGCTGCAGGCCCAGGCCGGCGCACTGGCCGAGACAGTCAGCCTGTTCAAGCTGGACGCTGGCTTCGAGACAAATGCCGCACCGACGCGCGCCGCCGTGCGCCGCGCGCCCGCCGGTGCGCTGCCACTGGCGGGGTGGGGCGCAAGCCCAGGCCGCGTTTGACGCAGCGCTGCGCCAGGCAGGGCTTGCTGCCTGGCGGGGGTGAGTCAGGCGCCCGCCAATTCAGCGGTTCCGTGCCGTGTCTGTGGCTTGGTTCTTGCCAATAGCCGGTACTGAAGGGGGCCGTGAAAATTCGTCGCGCTTGGAAGCAATGGGAGAGGGGCATCAATGTTGGCGGCGACGCGTCGCATCAATGCTGAAATCAGATTGGAGAAAAATTGAGTATGTCCCCATCCATGCCCATCGTATCTTTCATGCCACATACAAATATTCTACGAATTACTGAAGCTTGTTGATTTATTAATTTTCCCGTGGCAGGGTGGCATCATAGAAATTTCTTTCGGATTGTTGATAGTTATCATGAATGACTATCCCGTTTTTTCCAAAACCATTTTTAGATGATCTCGTACAGGGCCGGTGCTTACCGTTTATCGGCGCCGACTTTTCTTTAAATGCGGCAGTTCCAGCAGGCAAGAAAATGCTAGATTGGGATGGTCTAGGGCTTAGCGCAGCGGATTCGTTGCCAGAATATCAATACGCCACCGCGCTTGAAGCGCTATCAGCTTACAATCACGAATACTCGCGCGTAAAACTTGGAGAGTTTATGTCGGAAGCGCTGCTTGTGAGCTCAATCCAACCATCGCGGACACATGAGGCATTTTTCCGTCTACCGTTTGAAAAAGTTATTACAACTAATTTTGACTTCTTGCTCGAGCAAGCGTATTCGCGAATAAACAAATATTGTACTCCGCAGATTTCAGAAGAACAGTTGTCAGTTGGGAATTCTAATGCAGGTTTACACCTCTTAAAACTTCATGGTGATTTACACCATCCTAATCGGTTAGTCGTTACTTGTAGCGACTCGTAGGATCATGTACCCACAATCCAACACGGTATCGTCATTAGTGCAGCTGCGTCGGTCGCTAGCGATGAGCTTGTGTCGGATTGTTGGCACTGACCCTCACGCCCCAGAAGATAACGGCGAAAGCAGAAGGTTAGAAAGCACACGGTCAGTCCTGCAGCTGCTGGGTTGCATGGCGGTTCAGGGCATGGTGCGGCATTCCACCATTGTTGAATGAATTTCAGGGGCGCGTGTCGCGCTTTCAGGGCAGAGTGCTATCATCCGCGGAGGGTCATACCCACCACGTTCATCCATTGGAAAAGAGTCGCCATGTCCATTCAGAACCCGAACCTCAAAGAGTATGATTTCCTACGCGGCATGTACAACGATGGGTATTTCCCCGATTTCCTCGTCGACAAAATCAAAACCATTCTGATTGCACTGTGCGAAGAGATCGGACAGGTGAATCCGCAAAGCGAGGCAGCGCTATTGACAATCACGCATGCAGCGACGGTACAAATCAATGCGCTCGAAGGAGAGTTTGATGAAAACAACAGCGAACTGGAGACTGAGGCGCGCGAAGTCATGGGCGCTGATTTTGAATATATTGTCCGGACTTACGGTTTCGCCGATGTCGACATTGAAGACGTGATTGCACCGAGAGAGTGGTAATTTTTTGTTAAATGTCGCGCCTTGCTCAGCTCGCGCCGAACGGCCGCATCGCCATTAGCCTGAGCGTGTTTGCGGGGGAGTGGAGCCACGGGGTCAGTGCCCACAATCAAACACGGTCTCGTCGTTAGGGCAGCTGCGACAGTCGCTAGCGATGAGCTTGTGTTGGGTTGTGGGCACTGACCCCGGCGCCCGTGTAGTTTTTAAATCTGATTCATACTTTGGTGACTAGAAATGTATGTACACTGTGCATTCACATCTTTCCCTGTTCGAGCATGCATTTTTAAAAATTATCTTATGCAAACACGAATCCGAATGGCTACGCGTATTCTTGTGGGCTTGGGACTTGCTGGGATGGCGGGATTGTCAAATTCGCAAGTAACTGACATTCCTGACATCAGCGCTGAGGCGTTGTCTATCATCGGGCGTGAACTAGAATGTGGCCGCCCGGCGGTGCCAAATGCCATTCTCGGGTGCGAGATTCTTGCGCAGTTTTCAGCCGCAGGCAGCCCTGACCAAAAGAACTTTAAAATAAGTACCGTCGCCGGCCGCAGGCGCTGGATAGGGGTAACTGTCATCTCGGACAAATCGAGTCAGCCCCGCGAAGCCTTTCAAACCAGCTCACCCTTCCAGGTATTGGTCGTATTGGGCGAGCGTTATAGCAGTAATTTCCATAAGAAGTTGTACTTCGAAAACGGCTTTGGATATTCCTATATCTGGCCGCAGAATGGTCGACAGGTCGCGATGATCGAGTCGGCCGCTCAATCTCTCTTGCGGGGAGAGTTCGATCCGAATAACGCGGTAATGCCGTTTGCAAAGCAAGTCGACCTTCGAATTGATCCAGCGCGGCCTTCAACTGGAAAATCACTCATCTTAGGTGACCCCCATTTATTTTTGCGCCAGAGCGGAGGTAATTTTTACCTGATCGAGCTTGGTTCAAGCAAGGAAGGAGATAAATATTATTTATCTCGTATCCGCCTTGATGCGTTGATCAAACAGATGTAAATGATGCACGGGGTCTAACAAACATACATCGATTCGTTTGCGCTATCGGAGCGCTGGAGTGGGAAACAGGCGAGCTTATGTTTGCTAGACCTGACCCTCGGCCCCGCGGCCGGCCCAATGGTCTGCGGAACGGCTAGCGTCAGGCGACTGGCACGGTACCGCCGTCGATCAGATATTCGGCACCGGTGATGGCGGCGGCTTTGTCCGACACCAGAAGGGCGATCAGGTCAGCGACCTCCTGCGGCCGGGTGGGACGGCCCAGCGGGATGCCGCCGAGCGACTGCATGATGATTTTTTTGCCGCCCTCGTAGTCGGTGCCGACCTGCCGTGCGAGACGCTGGGCCAGTTCGACTGCGCCGTCCGTCTCCACCCAGCCCGGCGCGACCCGCATAACGCGCACGCCATGGGGCGCCACTTCTTTCGACAGGCTCTTGCTGTAGGTCGACAGGGCCGCCTTGGCTGCCGCGTAGGCGGTGGTCGACTCGGGCAGCGGCATGTGGTGCTGTATGGAGGTGACGTGGATGACGACACCGGCGCCTTGCGCGACCATCGATGGCAGCACGGCGCGGTCGAGCCGCACCGCGGCCATCAGATTCTGATCGAGCGCGCGCGTCCATTCGCCGTCATCGAGCGCCGCAAACCCGCCACCCGGGGCGCTCGATCCGCCGACGACGTGGACCACGATATCGATGCCGCCCAGGGTGGCGAAGGCCACCTGGGCAAACGCGCTGCAACCGGCCGCAGTCGACAGGTCGGCGATCGTGAAATGCACGCCGTCGGGCAAGGACGTCGGCACCGAACGGGCGCCCGTGATGACCGTGGCGCCGGCCTCCCGCAGCTTCGCCACCACCGCCGCGCCGATGCCCTTGGTGCCGCCGGTCACCACGGCGCGGCAGCCGTGCAGTGGGGGACGGGTACTCATGGCGCAATCTCCAGGCTGGCAATCTTGTCGCCGTTGACGACGAAGGCGTAGCGCAGGTCGACCGGACTACCGGGAAAGTTGCCGACCAGTTGACTGGTGACGACCGTCTTTCCATCGCGCTGCTCGGCCGCAAACGGCTGGCAGGTGTAAGTGAATTTCTTCGACGCGGCCTCATGCCATTGCTTGATGGCGGCAGTGCCGTGATGGGCCTTGCCTTCGTCCGTAACGACGGCGCTGCCGCTGAAGCAGTCGCTGACGTCCTCGCCGTCACGGCTGTGCGCAAGGAAAAACGCGGCGATTGGCTGGGGTAAATGCAGGGTCATGGTGGTGTCTCCTTCGAGGGTAAGCGAAGACGGCGTGTCGTATTGGCGATGAAAACCATCATATGCCCCGAGACTATAGAAATTAAGGTGATGATGGTACATTCGCTTTGTCCCTAAAGTTCACAATAAACCTCTCACGCGCCATGATAGATACCTCGTTCGATGGCCTCAAATCCTTTCTGGCCGTCGCTGAACTGCACAGTTTCACGGCCGCCGCCGCGCGCCTGGGCGTGACGACCACGGCCGTCAGCAAGGCGGTCAAATTGCTCGAGTTGCGCCACGACGTGGTGTTATTCCAGCGCACCACGCGCCACGTCGCCTTGACCGAGGCCGGCGCCAGCCTGGCGGCCAGCCTGCGCGGCGCAGTCGAGCAGGTCGAGGCCTCGTTCGAGGCCTTGCACGCCACGCGCGGGCGCCCGACGGGGACCTTGCGCCTGACCATGCCGCGTGCCCTGGGAGCCTTGCTGATCTTGCCACTGAGCGTGCGCTACCGGCTCGCCTGTCCGGACGTCGCACTCGACATATCGCTCGACGACAGCGCAGTCGACCTGGTGGCGGCCGGCTTCGACGCCGGCATCCGGTTGGGCCAGGCCGTCGCCCAGGACATGGTGGCGGTGCGCCTGACGCCCGAGTTGCGCTGGTCGGTGGTGGGCGCGCCTGCCTATTTTGCGCATGCCGGGCGCCCCGGCACGCCGGAGGATCTGACCAGGCACGACACCATTGGCTATCGTTTCCTCGCCTCCGGTGCCTTACACCGCTGGGCATTCCAGCGTGACGGGCACACGTTCCAGGTCGAGACGGCCGGCAAGCTGGTGGCCAATGACACGGGCCTGATCCGGAGTTTCGCGCTTGCCGGCCTGGGCTTGGCCTACCTGCCCGACATGGAGGTCGGCGCCGACATCGCAGCGGGCCACCTCGAACGCGTGGTGCAGGCGTTCGTGCCGTCAACGAGCGGCCTGTTCTTGTATTTTCCAGTGCGAACGCAACAGCAGCCGAAACTGCGCGCGTTCATCGACACTGCGGTCGCTGAAGCGGCGGCTTTGTCGAGTCCTGCACTTTTTTCGGAATAGCGGTTCGCGTCCGCTCACTGGAATAAGTTCGTCAGCACCGTCGGTGCCTCTCATCGCCAAACGAGTCGCCGTTCGACGCAAATTTGTTAGCAAGAAGGCTTGCCGTTCAAGACGGTAACGCCCCAATGGTTCCCGCTCCATCAGCGTGATTCTCCGCCCATCCTCATTAGACGCAACAGGAAGTTTTCCGGGCTAAAATATTTCTCTTGCGCAAATATGTAACCGTCAGTAGTGTGGTGTTGACCCCTATCCGCCAAGGACAATTTCATGATCACACGACGACATTTCATCCTGGCGACCGCCGGCAGCGCGGCCGGCTGCGCGTCAAAGGGGGTCTCGCCCCCAAGTTATGTCGAGATTTTCTCCCACCTCGCCATCACACCGAGCGGCGACGTCATGGCCGTGGTCGGCAGGAAATACGACTATGTGTTCAAGCCGCCCCAAACGTTGGTAGCGGCCTTGCACTCTCCCTTGCGCAATCAGCTGAGTGCCCAGTTCCGCACCTTCGAACTTGACACGCCGTCGCATATCACCGGCCGATGGGAGCTGAATTACCGGGAAAGCGACGATGGTGGCGCCGGCAAGGCACAGGCGCTCGCACTCGGTTTTGTCGAGCGCGAGCGCGGCTTCCATGTCCTCAAGGGCGCGATCGACGGCACGCGTTTCAAGAAGAATAGTGCGCCGAGCATCGGTGGGAGCGAAGCCACCAACCGGCCCTACCAGGTCACGGTTCGGGCGATGAATGACTCCGCCCGCGGAAGCCTGGATCCTTCTCCAATCAGGACGCGCATGCAAGGCGGTGACGTGCTAATTGTCGTCGGGATCGTCGTATTGCTCTCGCTGGCCACCCTATTGACCGGAAAATCGGCTTGCATCACCTGCAAATAAACACGCAGTGGGCTCGGCCTACCTCAAAACCCAGGCCACGTTGTCAGACCCACAGCTGAGGGTTTTACACAAATAGATAAGCGCGTTGACACATCACGCTCGGGCACACAAAATCCACCGGATCGTTTATTACTCGGCTTGATGGTCACCCGGCACGCTGGCGCGTGCGAGAGGCAGCAGCGCCCCAACTCGTAGGCGGGCCACGTGGTCAGTGCCCACAATCCAACACGGTCTCGTCGTTAGGGCAATGGCTACGACGGTCGCTAGCGCTGAGCTTGTGTTGGATTGTGTGCACTGACCCAAAACGCCTGAACGCTATGGCTGAAAAAGGGCGCAAGCTGAAGATCAGCCCGCGAGGCTGGCGATGAGCTGCGGGAAATTTGCCGGCTTGACGAAATGCGCATCGAAGCCGGCTGCGAAGGCGCGCTGCCGATCCACTTCCAGTCCGTAACCGGTGAGCGCCACCAGGCGAAGGTTCGCGGTCAGCGGGTTGGCGCGCAGCGCACCGGCGACCTGGTAGCCATCCATGCCCGGCAAGCCGATGTCGACGATCACGGCGCAGAGCGGCTGCTGGCCCGCCAGTGCGATGCCGTCAACGCCGTTGGCCGCTTCAAGCGTGGTGTAGCCGGCCGCCGCCAGGTTGGCAACCGTCATGGTGCGCACTTCTTCGTTGTCATCGATGATGAGCACGGTGCCCGTGTGATGCGAGACGTCGGTGACGAACGCTTCGCGGGCGGCAAGGTCGGTGCGCGCCAACGTTCGCGGCAGGCACAGCGTGAAGGTGCTGCCTTTGCCCACGCCCTCGCTGGCCGCTTCGATCGTGCCGTCGTGCAGCTCGACGAGCTGGTGCACCAGCGACAGGCCGATGCCCAGGCCGCCTTGCGGCCGGTCGATCGTCACATTGCCCTGGACGAAAATGTCGAACAGGCGCGGCATCAACTCCGGCGCAATGCCGACACCCGTGTCGCGTACCTCCAGGCAGGCGTGGGTGGCAGTGGCGGTTACGGCGATGTCGATGTTGCCGCCCTCCGGCGTGTATTTCAGCGCATTGCCGACCAGGTTGGTGACCACCTGTTCGATCCGGGTGCGGTCGCCCTGCACCCAAGCTTCCTCGCCTTGAAACGTGAGGCTGTGCGAGACCACGCCGGCCAGGCCACGCGCGTCGAGCACGCTTTGCACCAGCGCGCTCAGCTCGATCCGCTGCAAGTGCAGGGTCACCTTGCCGCGCGACAGGCGCGCGAGGTCAAGCAAATCGTCGACGATATGGGTCAGATGCTTGCTCTGGCTGATCAGGATCTGGGTGGCGCGTTCGGTCATCGCCGCCGTCGCGTTCTTCAGGCGTAAAAGCTGGGCCGCACCAACGATGCCCGACAGCGGATTGCGCAGTTCGTGGCTCAGCATGGCCAAAAACTCGTCCTTGGTGCGATTTTCCTGCTCGGCGATGCGTCGCGCAGTCTGCTCGCGCCCCAGCAAGGCCCGCCGCGCCGCTTCGGACTGCGCCAGTTGCTTGCCGCTCTCGCTGATGGCCTCGTACAGTTGGTCAACCTCGACGATGCCCCCTTGATACGTGCGCTCGGGCACGCCGGCGCCGAGCGCCGTGGCGGCACGCGCCGCACCAGAGAGCGAGCGAATCAGGCGACGCCCGAACAGAAAGGCCGCTGCGCCGGCAATGCACAGCGCAACCAGAAAGCCCGTGGCGACCATTGCCACGGCGCGCCGTGCCGCGCCTTCGACGACGCTGGCGGGCGAGCTGACCACCACCGGCCATCCCGACATGCTTGAGCGCGTAAAAGCAAAATACGAGTCGACACCATCGCCGTTGCGCATGCGCACGTGGCCTTGCTCGAATTTCTGCGTCGCGCTCACCAGTTCGGCGCTGGCGCTCTGCCCGAGCTTGCCCGGGTGGCGCAAATTGGCAATGAAGTGGCCGGAGCGGTCGAGAATGACCAGCGTCAGCGGTGCGGGCAAGGGGCGCCGCGCGATCAGTTTGAGGAAATAATCGGGGGCAAACGCGGATGCCAGCACGAAGCGCCGCCCCCCGTCGAGCGGTACCGGCACATTGATCGTCGTTACGGGCGCGTCATTGGCACCGCCCCTGATCACGTCCGATACCACCGTGCTTTGCATGTCAATGACAAGACCGATGCGCTGGCGCACGGAATCGGGCTGCGGATCGGGCTTGGCGCCGGCCGGTATCCGCGTGCTGAGTATCTGTTGGCCTTCTGCGTCGTACAGCACCGTGCGCCCGCCGACGCCCCGGTCGGCAGTGCGCGCGTGCTCATAAAAATCGGCCATGTCGCCGCTCGACAGATTGGGCGAACGGGCCAGCACGCGCAATGCCGCTTCCGCGCTACTGAGTTCGCGGTCTACCAGCAGGGCCGACGCCACCACGGTCTCGTCGAGGCTGCGCAAGGCGGTCTCGCGTTCGGACCGCAGCAGAATCTGCAGGGCGAAGGCGGCGAAGACGGCGATCGGCACAATGATCGCCACTGCCATGAGCAGAAGGTAAGAACGAATTTTCATAACAGGACGGTCGTGCTGCCGGTGGTGCACCCGGCCCGCCGCTGCCAGATGGCGTCGCGACGAGACGAATCGTGTTCAATGACATCGCGCCTGCGCAAGGCAATGGGCGTCGTCGGGAAAGGACTTGGCGACCGAGCCCGGTCAACAGAACTATCGCTGAAGTCGTTCCACAAAGCAAGGATTTAACATGCGTGCTACCTTAATTTAGGCGCTTCGGCACCGCATCGCACGTCAAAACTTTATCGCAAAACCAACAATTTTGTTTTCTGTACAAGGCGCAAATGGCCGCGAGCATCGCGCGAAGGTCAAGAATGAGGGCACCGATCGGCTCGACACGGCGCTGCCGGCGACGAGGCGACACGATGGATGCCTGTAAGTGCGATGCGAGTCGTAATGCAATTACAATAGGTCAACACCGACGCACTACCACCGGGCCTGATGACGACCATTCTCCACTATGAGCAAAACGCCGGCCCGCTGATCGACCAGTACGAGTCGCTCGCATTTGAAGAAGTTCACCCGTCGCTTCTCGATCTGCTCCCCGCGCCAGGCTCCACGATCCTCGACATTGGTGCAGGGTCCGGGCGCGATGCCGCGTGGTTTGCAGCCCGAGGCGACGACGTCGTCGCCGTCGAACCCTCCGATGCCATGCGCACCCGCGCTCGCGCGCTCCATCCTTCCCCGCGCATCCACTGGCTCTGCGACAGCCTGCCGGAGTTGACGCAGGTGCGCCGCCTTGGCTTGAGCTTCGACTTCATCCTGCTCTCGGCCGTGTGGATGCACGTGCCGCCGGCATCGCGTGCGCGCGCCTTGCGCAAGCTGGCGACGCTGCTCGCACCGAACGGCCGCATCGCCATCAGCCTGCGTCTGGGCGAGCCCGATGCGGCGCGCTCGATGCACGTCGTCTCCCTGTCCGAATTGACGGCGCTGTCGCAGCAATTTGGCCTGCGGCTGCTGCATTCTAACGACAGCCCGGACAGGCTGGGGCGCGCTGGTGTCTCGTGGTCCACCGCCGTCCTTGGCTTGCCGGACGATGGCCTCGGCGCCTTGCCCTTACTGCGTCACCTGGTGCTGGTGGATGAAAAATCGTCCACCTACAAAATCGCGCTGCTGCGCATCCTGGCGCGCATCGCCGATACCGCCAACGGCGCCGCGCGCCATGAAGCCGATTACGTGGCGATCCCGCTGGGGATGGTGGCCTTGTTCTGGCTGCGCATGTACAAGCCGCTGATTGAAAACGCGCTGCCGCAAATGCCGGTCACGCGTACTGGATCGCGTCCCGGCTTCGTCACCGACAATTTCACGTCGCTGCGTGCGATCAATCCGTTCGAGCTGCGCGTTGGCGCTGTCTTCGATGGCGACACGGCCACGCGGCTGCATCGCTGTCTGGGAGAGATCGCGCAAATCATTCGCCTGATGCCTGCGAAGTATCTGCGCTGGCCAGCCAGCGATCAGCCAATTTTCGAGATTGTCCCGCAGCGCCGCATTGCCACGCCGTTGCCTTTGACAATCGATGCGCCTTTTCTCTGGAGTTTCGGCGAACTGCGGGTACCGCTGCAGATCTGGCAGGCGCTGGGCCGCTACAACGTCTGGATCGAGCCGGTACTGATCGCAGAGTGGCTGCGCTTGATGGAGAGTTATGCCGGCGCCAGCGCGCCGCATGTGCGGCAGCTTGGGCAATCGCTTCTGGTCTGGGCCGATCCGGAGCGCGACACGCGCATCGCGCGCGAGGCCGTTGCGCGCATGCGCGCCGCCGGCAAGCCAGTGTACTGCGTTTGGTCTGGCCAGCGGCTGAAGGGCGACTACGACATCGACCATTGCTTCCCCTTCGCCGCCTGGCCCTGTGGCGATGCCTGGAACCTGATGCCGGCATCAAAACCAATCAACAATCAGAAGTCGAATCGCCTCGTCACGCAGGGCGCCTTGGTCCGTGCGGGGGGCATCATCATTGACTGGTGGGATGGCGCGTTTCTGTCGAACGGCGACGCTGCCAGCCAGCGCTTCTTCATGGAGGCTGCGCAGACCTTGCCGCTGTTGATCGAGGAGCCGGGGACGGCCGATATTCTGGACGCGATGAAAGTGCATCGCATCCGGCTCGCCAAGGATCAGGGATTGCGGGCTTGGGAACCACCGGGAAAGAAGGGTGCAATTGATGTCGTGCTGGCTGCCGTTCGACAGATCTGACAATGTCGCCGGACGCGGGAATGGCGCCGCATCTGCGTGGCTTCAAGAGGCGTTGGACACCGTCATGACAGTGTTTTCGAATGACATGACGGGGTCTTCAAGCCGGTTTCGCAATGACTTCAGGCGCCGAATTACTTCTGAGTACCTGGCACTGGGTTGCGATCATGTGCGACCTCATTGCCGACGTAACCGCCCAACAATACGCCCGCTACCGTGGCCAGCTTCTTGCCGTTGCCGCCGCCTATCTGGTTGCCCAACACGCCGCCTGCTACGGCGCCAATCCCGGTGCCGACAGGGCTCATATCGCTGACATAATTGGCGACCGGATGCTGCGACGAAGCCGGGGCTTGCTGCGCGGACTGCGGCTGAGATTGCGCAGGCTGTGCGGCATGCTGGACCTCCTTGCGATGCGCAACAGGCGCCGGCTTGTTGATCGCCTGCGGTACCGCGCGCGGTTCGGCAGGATTGACTTCCTCAAACGTCCTGCCATCGGCGGTCTGAAAACGGGTGGCATTCACCTGCAGTGGCGCAGCAACAGGCGCTTGCATCGCACCGTCGACGGGTACTGCGGTCGGCGCCATCGGCTGCTGAACTGGCACCGGCACCGTCACGGCGGCGGACTGCAGGGCCGTGCTGTTCGACGATGGCAGCCAGCCCAGGATCGCGGCGGTGCCTACCAGGCTCACAACGATGACAGATGCAGCCGCTGCGATGGCCAGAGGATGTTTGCGGGCGGGAAGTGGTGTCGATAAAGTTTGCATGGTGAACTCCTGTTGAACTGATCCCATCCTAAGGGGCGCAAAGAATGCGTTCAACATGGATGGTGTATCAGTTGTAAGTACGCGTTACGCGCCGTCCCGACCTGGCGCGCCAGGCGCAGGAAAACGACGCGGATGCAGTAGATTGGCTGTGTCTGGTGAATCAGGGGACTATCTCGGCACGCAGAGACCGCATATACGTGAGCAGTCGTACCCAACAGCCAAAGACGGCATGTTTGCAAACGAGGAGGCGTCTTTATACGGACATTGCGCGAGAAAGGAAACGGATGGAATAGCCGTTTTCAAGTCGCTTCAGACGTCATCCGTGATGGACTGGCTGTTGCGCTGACTGACGCAGCCGGGAACGTCCTCGCTGCGTTTTTTCAGCGCGGTGCGGCACCGGCCAAACAAGTTATTTCGACTTGGCCGGACTCAACTGCATAAACAACTTCCCCGCCAAGCCCATCAGCACCTGGTCGGCGCCCATGTCCGGACCCGCATTGGCCACCATCAGCGCGCCGGTCCCTTGCTCGGGAAACAGCACTGCAATGGCAAGCCAGTTGCCGTCCGAGCCTTGATGCACCAGCGCGGGACCCTGACGGCCGGCGATTGATTGCTGAACACCCCAGTCGAGGCCGGCCGGACTGTCCGGCTGCGCCGTCTGCATCAGCAGGTAGGAAGCAGGCGAAAGCAGCTTGCCCTTGCCGGCCGCCCCGGCCAGCTGGTCCAGATTGAACCTCGCCCAGTCCTCCAGGCTCATGTGCAGGAAGCCGGCCGGCGCGTACATTCGGGGGGCGCCGTCGTCGAGCCGCGCCATTTTCAGCATCGGCTTGCCGTGCTGGTGGCCGCGATTCTGTCCATCGCCTGTGTTGCCGAAGCCGGTACGTGTCATGTCCAGCGGCTTGAATACCTCTGCGCCCATCAGTTCCTCGTAGCTTGCATGCGCGGCGCGCTCGGCGACGACGGTGGCGACAATGAAGCCGGCATTGCTGTAGCTGAAGGTGCCCGCTTTCGCTTCCGGCTTGTCCTTGAGGGCGGCGGCCACATAGCTCAGGCGCTGATCCGCGCTGGGGCGGTCGTCGCGGAAAAACTTCACCATCGTCTTTTCGTTGCGCAGGTCGCGCGCAAAGCCGGCGCGGTGCGAGAGCAGCTCGACCAGGGTCACTTTGCGGTATTCAGGTCGCATGCTTCGCGCCATGTCGGGCAGCATGGCATCGAGCGGCGTGTCCCATGCCAGCAGGCCGCGTTCGACCAGGCGCGCGATCATGGCCACCGTCATGACCTTGCCGGTCGAACCGATCAGCCAGACATCGTCGACTGCCACCGCAGCCTTGCTTCCTGCCTCGCGCACGCCCAGCACGGCCTGCGCCGAGACGGCGCCGTCGCGCAGGATGACGGCGCCGACGGCAGGCACGTTCGACTCGGACTTCGCCGCTGCGATGGCGGCCGACAGCTCGTCCGATGGGGTTGCGGTAGCAGCTGCCGCCAGGGTAACGGCGGCGACGCCGAAGAGAAATCGTCTCAGCATACTGTGTCCTTTTTTGACTTGTGTGGCCAAAGTGTAGCCGGCGCGATTGCAATTTTGCCCATGTTGCGATGAATGGAAGAATGCAGGGAATCAAATGCAACAATTTGCCGCCAAGCTGCAGTGGCTGCAGGATGGATGGTTCACAGCCGAAAATTGTGAGACGCAGTGACCCGCGTGAGCGTATCTTGACCTGAAGCCCCCAAAAGAGCGGGACGCTGCTGGACGTCCCGGGAGGTCAGCGCACAAAAAAGCCGCTGTAGCGAAGGCTAGAGCGGCTTTTTCTGGACGTTGCTGGACTTCTGCGAACGTCCCAATGTGAATTTTTGGCGGAGAGATCGGGATCTACTGGTCGCGGCTGGCAATCAGGTTGCCTGATCTTGACCCGCGACGATTAAAAATTGATTCAGTAACTCAACCACCTCCACAAGCGATGGCGCCGACAACTTACTTTTCGACAGAAACGCGTTCCACTGCTGCTGTTTCATTTTTTCGGCCGCAAAATCTATGGAAAGTCCGAACGGTTCGTCCTGTGGAACCGGCGTGTCGCGCCGTTTGAACGTGGCGTCGATCGCATCCTGAAGGATCGCGTGATCGATCGCTGCGTGGCGCGCCAAGACCCAAAGATCAAAGTAATCTTTCATGCGCGTGTTCGCCGCACCAAGCTTGACGATGGCATGATATTTTTCGGCCACTACGGTGTACACCGGATAAGCGCGCAGCACTGGCTGTGGCATGTCGTCCAGCACAACCGGAAAGCGAACGTTTTCGGCGGCAGGCGTTACTGCATCACCATAGCCGATATCGACCTGGATGGCACAACGTGCACCGTCCAGCGTCCCCCGCAAAGTTACACGCACGCCTTCGTAGTTGGCGTCTTTGCGAATCTCCACTGCCCGCACACTTTCCGGATCGAACACCAGCCCGTCATCGCATGGTTGCGTGCAGACGCCCTGAAAGACCGTGGTCAGATCATCCATTCCTGCGGACCCAAAACCGAGCAGGTCAATGTCACGCGTTGGCCGATGCGGCTCGTCGAACCAGAGATCGAACAGCAACGCTCCCTTGAGAAGAAATGCGTTCGACCATTCCGACGTGCTCAACCGATATAGCATCCGCTCGAGAGCGTATCGCGTCAGCATCAAATTGAAATCCACGCGGTCCTGCCGCGCGCGATCCAGCAAGCGTGCGCGCACCGAGGCTGCGATATTCTTGGTCGTCTTCATGCTGATGTCAGAGACTCGATGTACGGACGCATCACGTTCGCCACCCGGCAGACCTCGGCATACCGCCACAGGTCATCCATGTTGACGCGTCGTTCCTGCCATGCTTCCCGTAGCGCTTCCAGTGCGACATCGATTCCGATCTTGTTACGAAACTTGAAGCAGTCGGCCACAGTTTTGGCGATACAAAATACGCGGATTGTTGTTCCCGCCACATCGACCTCGTCGATTCCCTGCGTCATCGCTTCTCCCGACATTCGCACAATACGCAGCGGCGGATAATCGATGCGCGGCGCATGTGCCTTGTGTGGGATGGCGAGCCATATTTCGGAGGACTGTTGCGTCGTCAGTTCGTGAAATCGCAGCGCCGAAATCAGGCACAGCACGCCAATCTTGCTTCTGGCAGCCACCTCCACCACACTATCGTGCTCAGAACCGGGACGCTCCGGCAGTGAATACAGTCCGCGGCTGATTTTTACCAGTCGACCATCCCGTGCCAGTCCAGCGAGGACAGCGCGTGGTACACCGGCATGATCGACGTCACGGGTTCGAAGGAGTCCGTTGGTACGCGCAAGTGACAGGATAAATTCGGAATGATCTACGTTCATGCGATCACTTTATACAAATTCTAGGCACTTTTCAATAAATGCCGAGATATTGTAAAGTTATGAATACTTGAATGCATCTACAATAGGTCAACAGCGATGCGCTATCGCCGAGCCTGATGACTACCATTCTCCACTACGAGCAAAACGCAGGCCAGTTGGTCCACCAATACGAGTCGCTCGCATTTGAAGAAGTCCACGCGTCGCTTCTCGAGTTTCTCCCAGTGCCTGGCGCCACGATCCTCGACATCGGTGCCGGCTCCGGACGCGACGCCGCCTGGTTAGCAGCCCGTGGCGATGATGTCGTGGCTGTCGAACCATCCGGCGCCATGCGCAATCACGCGCGCACCCTGCACCCGTCACCACGCATCCACTGGCTGTCCGACAGCCTGCCGGAGCTGGCCCAGGTCCGCCGTCTTGGCTTGGCCTTCGACTTTATCCTGCTGCCGGCCGTGTGGATGCATGTGCCGCCAGCATCGCGTGCGCGCGCATTGGGCAAGCTGGCGCTTGTAAGGATGGGTGCGTAAATTGCTATTCCGAGCTGAGGAGAACCGCTTTGTTCGACATAACACCAGATGAGATTCTTCTACTAAACGATACCGATCTGCGTACTCTCGTTGCACGTCTATGCGAAGCCGAATTGACATCTCGGGGGTTATCCCCGGCGGCGGTCACATGGGGAGGAAGCCAAACGGCCGCGGATGGAGGACTAGACGTGCGCGTCGCGCTCCCTCCCGACACCAAAATTGATGGGTACATTCCACGTCCGTCTACCGGGTTCCAAGTAAAGAAACCTGACATGCCACGGGCGGACATCATCGCCGAGATGCGACCAGATGGCGTAATCCGCCCTGTTATTCAACGGCTGGGGGACGAGTCGGGCGCCTACATCATCGTGAGCGCGACCGGCTCGACCGCAGATAGTGCTCTTCAAAATCGGCAGAATGCCTTGCGCGAGGGGCTGAATAATGTTGGCAATGCCGAGCAGCTGAGCACGGACTTCTACGATCGGACACGCTTGGCGAGTTGGGTAAGGTGCCACCCTGGCCTGATCAGCTGGGTGAAGGAGAAAATTGGCCGAGCGTCGGTTGGTTGGCGCCCTTACGGTCCATGGGATGGAGCCACGGAAGGCCTCGACGCCGAGTATTTGCTCGACGACAAACTGCGTCTGCATCTCGGCAAGCACCGGGACGCTCCAGCACAATCGGTCGTGCAGGCCATTGACGGGCTTCGGGACGAACTGGCCATATCCGGCAAAGTTGTCCGCTTAGTTGGGCTGTCTGGGGTCGGCAAAACCTGTTTGGCCCAAGTGTTGTTCGACGCACGGATAGGATCACGTCCGTTGCCACAGTCACTCGCAATCTACACAAATTTATCCGATGACCCAGATCCACAGCCGACCGGATTGGCGTCTGATCTCATCGCGAATCGGACACGTGCAATCCTCATTGTCGATAACTGCCCGCCGGACCTGCACCGCAGACTGGCCGAGTTATGCGGAGGGAAAAACAGCACTATCAGCGTGCTGACGATCGAATATGACGTTCGTGACGACCAGGCCGAGAGGACTCAAGTGGTGCGCCTCGACACATCCTCTCTTGCGTTAATCGAAGGCTTGCTTCGGCGACGTTACACCCACCTATCGAAGGTCGATGCACACACGATCGCCGACGCATCGGGAGGTAACGCACGCATTGCGATCGCGCTTGCCGAAACGGTCGAGCAGTCGGACAGCATCTCGGGCCTGTCGAACGAAGAGTTATTTCAGCGGCTCTTCCGGCAACGAGAGGACCCAGATAACGCTCTTCTCCTGGCGGCCCAAATATGCTCGCTTGTGTATTCATTTCAGGGAACGATACTAGCTGGCGATGAGGCAGAGATTCCGCGTCTGGCTACCCTCGCAGGGCAAACACCCGCTGAGACATTTCGGCATGTGCGGGAATTGCTGCGTCGCGATCTGGTTCAGCAGCGTGGGCCTTGGCGAGCTGTTCTTCCACACGCAATTGCGAACCGGCTTGCAGCGCGTGCATTGGAAGATATGCCTTACGATTTCATCGACCAGCACCTCATCTCAGGCGGCACCGACAGGCTTGCTAAATCTTTCTCGCGGCGGCTTTCGTTTCTCCATGACCAACCTAGCGCGATTGCGATTGTTGAGCGATGGCTCGCGCCCGAGGGGCTCCTGCACAATGTGTCGGCACTCAATGAACTCGGGCGAACAATGTTTCATAACGTAGCGCCAGTTCTGCCAGAAGCGGCGCTCTCAGCCCTTGAACAAGTCGCGCTCAAAAGCCCGGATCTCGCAGTGACGGTATGGCAGCAGTACGTGTCCCTGCTACGGTCTCTCGCCTATGACGCTCCACTATTCGAACGAAGCGTCCAGATGTTGTCGCGCGCTGCTCTGGAAATAGGCGATCAACGAGCGGTAAAAGACATCTCGGATGCGTTTGTCTCTCTGTTCCCGATTTACCTCTCGGGCACCCATGCGACAATCGGACAGCGGTTGACAGTGATCGAGCGACTTCTTCTTTCAGGACAAGCCACGGCAAAGTCACTTGGTTTGCGTGCCCTGGATGCGGTGTTGAAGACTAATCGTTTCAGCTGTGGCTATCAGTTCGATTTCGGAGCAAGGTCAAGGGATTACGGTTTCGTCCCAGATAGTGATGAGAAGCTTACCGGCTGGTATTCCGCTGCATTCGAGCTAATAGAGCGTACGGCGCGGGTGGCGGAGTGGTTAAGAACTGAAATGCGTGGCGCCCTGGCACGGAACTTCACCGGTCTTTGGGCGATCTCGGGATTGCATGGCCAGATCGAAACTCTCTCCCGGGCGTTTGCCAACGATGGGTTCTGGCAGAAAGGGTGGCTTGCCTGCAAACAGACTTTGCGGTTCGGCAGCAATCATTTGGATACCGAGGGGACAGCACGTCTCAGAAAGCTAGAGGCCGAGTTAAGGCCGTCCAACGTCGCCGAGCAGGTTATTGCAATTGCGTTAAGTGATCAGTCGATTAGCTTCGATTTGGACGAACTGAACGCGTTTGATAATGGCTTTACGGGCGCCTCCGGGCATCTTGCCACAAGAGCACGCGAGCTGGGCGAGATAGTGGGTGCGGACGATACATTGTTCGAGAAACTCTTACCCGTAATGCTGCGTGGCGGAGTGAGGGCGTGGACGTTTGGCCACGGACTCGCCGAGACATCGCCGCAAATTCAAATCACATGGAGCAAGCTCGTGGAGGGGCTCGCTCTAGTGCCGTCCGAGCAGCAGGACGTTCAAGTGCTCAGAGGTTTTCTGGCCGAACTGTGGAAGCGGGATAAGGACCTTGTACACAGTATTCTCGATGCGGCGCTGGCGACACCGGACCTGGCAGCATTCCTTCCTGTATTACAAACAGCTGTAGACCTGGAAGAACGCGGGATGGCTAGGCTCCAGCAGGCATTACAGAACGGCGTCCCAGTAAAGAAGTACCGATATCTAGCATATGGCCAAGTCACCGACAGCGCACCGGCTGGACCATTCAAGGATCTGCTCTTGCTCATTGCCGATCAGCCCGACGGCTTTGACATTGCGTTGGAAATTCTACACATGCGCTTCCATTCGGACCGCTCCGAACAGCGTGACCACGAGCCAGAGCTACTACTGGCCGGCTCCTTACTGCTACGGGACATAAAATTTTGCAACGATAATTCGAGCAAAACATACCACCTTACAGAGGTAATAAGAGCGTGCCTGGTCGCAGTCAACGCCGGCTTGAACGCGTACGATGTGGCGAGACAACTCCGAGAAGCTGTAGCAAATTACAAGACCTACTCCTTCAATAACACTGATCTCCTTACTGTGCTCCTGCAAGTGCAGCCAGCAGAAGTATTAGATGCGCTGTTCGCGGGAAGCGAAGACGATAGATATGCAGGTCTACAAGTATTTGATTATCTTGACGCGCACGGAACCAATCCCGCTGATGTCATCTCTTGCGAAACACTCATCCAATGGTGCAGCGCAGACGCAGACGTTCGCTATCAACTGGCGGCTGAGTTCGTGTCGTTCGGCAAGCACACCGAGGAAAATGCATCTCTCGTATGGTCTGAACAGGCTGTTGCTTTACTTGTCGGTGCCCCGGCGCCTGAAAAAATATTGGCAACGTTTGTCGCCCGATTTCGTCCGACGAGTTGGAGTGGTTCACGTTCGGCGCTGATAGAGGCGAACTCGCGCCTCTTGGACAGCATGTCGCCATTACTCTCGTCGCTAGAACCGGCGGTTATCGCGGCCAAGGCTGAAATTGCAGAAGCCGTTTGCGCTGAGCGACGGCTCGAAACAGCGAGCGATCGAGTCCAGGATGAGAGGTTTGAATTATAAGATTTTGTCGACATCGAACCTGATCAAAGTTTCGCGCGGTGTTTCCGAGCAACTTCTCATAGATAACAGCGGCTTAACTTGCCCGCCGCTGCATCACCCTCGAGTTGCCTCAACGAGGATATCTTCAGCGATCCCGGCGTCAAGGCACGTTGACGCAATTTCTTCGCATATGTCGTAAAGCAGGTTAATCACCTCAAGACTACGATCAATACGAATTTGTTCCAGAAGTGGAAGCAGGTTTTTCAGAAGAAGGTTTTTGGCGCCCAGCCTTTGGAATGCAGGGAAGCGCGCGCCTCAATTCGCTTTAGACCTTGTCTTTCGGCTTGGCCGTCCTGGCCTGTATGTCAGTAAGGGCACCTCGTTATACACAACTCTTTAGTGCGCCCATTTCACGTAACGTGCGTATCGTTTCCGCCGCCACGTGA
>NZ_JAQQPS010000032.1:0-55145 GCF_036688685.1 Massilia sp. S19_KUP03_FR1
GCAATCACGCCGGTGACAGCATCGATGCTGATCCCGGCCGGCAGGCCACTGGCGCTGTAGGTCAGGGTGTCGCCGTCCGCGTCGCCGAAAGCGGCGGCTGTCGCAATGCTGAGAACAGCGGCGTCACTGGTGGCCATGGCGTTCAAACTGCCCACCGGAGCTGGGCCATTGTTGACTGGCGCCTGCACACTCCACATGAAACCGGCGCTGACCACACCGCCCTGTCCATCGGCTGCGCTGACGGTGACGCTGTAATTGCCCGGTACGCTAGGTGTACCACTGATGATCCCGCTGGCCGTGTCGATGGTCAGCCCGGGCGGCAGGCCTGTGGCACTGTAGCTGAGTGTGTCGCCGTCAGCATCTGTAAAGACCGTCCCGGCGTTGAACGACACGGCCACCCCAGTGGTATCGCTGTGATTAGCCAGCGGCGCAGCAAGCGGCACGTCGTTGACAGCAGCAATGGTCAAACTGACCGTGGCCGTGGAGACACCGCCATCGGCGTCGACGACGCGGTAAGTAAAACTGTCGGCGCCGTTATAGTTGGCGTCAGGGGTATAGGTAAAACTACCGTCGGCAGCAATCAGCACCGTACCATGCGCCGGTCCAGTGACCGGGGTGGTGTCGACCAGCAGCGCGTCGCCGTCGGCATCGCTGTCGTTGGTCAGCAGATTGCCCGACACGCTGGCGTCTTCAACCAGGTTGGCGGCATCGGCGGCGCCAACTGGGCCGATATTGCTGGCAGTGAGCGTAAAAGCCTGGCTGGCAATCCCACCGCGCCCGTCGCTTGCGCTCACGACGATGGTGTACACGCCGCCGGTAACAGCGCTGGAGGCGCCAGAAGTCAGCGTTCCGGCAATCACGCCGGTGACAGCATCGATGCTGATCCCGGCCGGCAGGCCACTGGCGCTGTAGGTCAGGGTGTCGCCGTCGGCGTCGCTGAAAGCGGCGGCCGTGGCAATGCTGAGGACGGCGGCGTCGTTCGCAGCCATCGCACTCAGGCTGCCTACAGGCGCTGGGCCATTGTTGGTTGGTGCCTGTACGTTCCACATGAAGCCCGCACTAGCCACACCGCCCTGCCCATCGGCTGCGCTGACCGTGACGCTGTAGTTGCCCGGCACGGCAGGTGTACCGCTGATGATCCCGCTCGCCGCGTCGATGGTCAGCCCCGGTGGCAGGCCGGTGGCACTGTAGCTGAGTGTGTCGCCGTCGACGTCGCTGAAGGCCGCGCCGGCATTGAACGATACCGCCACTCCGGTGGTGTCGCTGTGATCAGCCAGCGGTGCGGCCTGCGGCGCGTCGTTGACAGCAGCAATGGTCAAGCTGACTGTGGCCGTGGCGACACCGCCGTCGGCATCGACGACGCGGTAAGTAAAACTGTCGGCGCCGTTATAGTTGGCGTCAGAGGTATAGGTAAAACTGCCGTCGGCAGCGAGCACCAACGTCCCGTGTGCAGGTCCCGTGACCGGAGTGGTGTCGACGCGCAGGGCATCGCCGTCGGCATCGCTGTCGTTGGTCAGCAGATTGCCCGATACGCTGGCGTCTTCAGCCAGGCTGGCGGCATCGGCCGCGCCGACCGGGCCGATATTGCTGGCTGTGAGCGTAAAGGCCTGGCTGGCGATGCCGCCGCGCCCGTCATTTGCGCTGACCACGATGGTGTACACGCCACCAGCGACGACACTCGAGGCGCTTGATGTCAGTGTGCCGGCGATGACGCCGGTGACGGCATCGATGCTGACTCCGGCTGGCAGCCCGCTGGCGCTGTAGCTCAGGGTATCGCCGTCGGCGTCGCTGAAAGCGGCGGCCGTGGCAATGCTGAGGACGGCGGCGTCATTGGTCGACAGGGCGTTCAAAGTGCCCACCGGCGCCGGGCCATTATTGGCTGGCGCCTGCACACCCCACATGAAGCCCGCACTAGCCACACCGCCCTGTCCATCGGCTGCGCTGACCGTGACGCTGTAGTTGCCCGGTACGCTAGGTATTCCGCTGATGACCCCGCTGGCTGCGTCGATGGTCAGCCCCGGTGGCAGGCCAGTGGCGCTGTAGCTGAGTGTGTCGCCATCGACGTCGCTGAAGGCGGCGCCGGCGTTGAACAACACCGCCACCCCGGTGGTGTCGCTGTGATCG
This sequence comes from Massilia sp. S19_KUP03_FR1, assembly GCF_036688685.1. Lineage (NCBI taxonomy): Bacteria > Pseudomonadati > Pseudomonadota > Betaproteobacteria > Burkholderiales > Oxalobacteraceae > Massilia > Massilia sp. S19_KUP03_FR1. The sequence continues at coordinate 2,125 of NZ_JAQQPS010000032.1, forward strand.
GAGAGGGGAGACGCCTGCGGCGCGTCGTTGGCGGCAGCAATGGTCAAGCTGACCGTGGCTGTGGACACGCCGCCATCGGCATCGACGACGCGGTAAGTAAAACTGTCGGCGCCGTTATAGTTGGCGTCAGGGGTGTAGGTAAAACTGCCGTCGGCAGCGATCTGCACGGTCCCGTGTGCAGGTCCCGTGACCGGGGTGGTGTCAACGCGCAGGGCGTCACCGTCGGCATCGCTGTCGTTGGTCAGCAGATTGCCCGACACGCTGGCGTCTTCAGCCAGGCTGGCCGCATCGGCCACGCCGACCGGGCCGATATTGCTGGCCGTGAGCGTAAAGGCCTGGCTGGCAACACCGCCGCGCCCGTCGCTTGCGCTGACCACAATGGTGTACACGCCGCCGGCGACGGTGCTGGAGGCGCTTGCAGTCAGTGTGCCGGCGATGACGCCGGTGACGGCATCGATGCTGACGCCGTCCGGCAGGCCACTGGCGCTGTAGCTCAGGGTGTCGCCATCGGCGTCGCTGAAAGCGGCGGCTGTGGCAATGCTGAGAACGGCGGCGTCGTTCACAGCCATCGCACTCAGGCTGCCTACAGGCGCTGGGCCATTGTTGGCTGGCGCCTGTACGCCCCACATGAAGCCGGCGCTGGCCACGCCTCCCTGTCCGTCGGCTGCGCTGACGGTGACGCTGTAATTGCCCGGCACGGTAGGTGTACCGCTGATGATGCCGCTGGCTGCGTCGATGGTCAGCCCCGGTGGCAGGCCGGTGGCACTGTAGCTGAGTGTGTCGCCGTCGACGTCGCTGAAGGCCGCGCCGGCATTGAACGATACCGCCACTCCGGTGGTGTCGCTGTGATCGGCCAACGGGGCCGCAACCGGCGCGTCGTTGACCGCAGCAATGGTCAAGCTGACCGTGGCCGTGGACACGCCGCCATCGGCGTCGATGACGCGGTAAGTAAAACTGTCGGCGCCGTGATAGTTGGCGTCGGGTGTGTAGGTAAAACTGCCGTCGGCGGCGAGCACCAGCGTCCCGTGTGCCGGTCCCGTGACCGGGGTGGTGTCAACGCGCAGGGCGTCACCGTCGGCATCGCTGTCGTTGGTCAGCAGATTGCCCGACACGCTGGCGTCTTCAGCCAGGCTGGCCGCATCGGCCACGCCGACCGGGCCGATATTGCTGGCTGTGAGCGTAAAAGCCTGGCTGGCAATGCCGCCGCGTCCATCGCTTGCGCTCACAACAATGGTGTACACGCCGCCGAACACCGCGCTGGAGGCGCTTGATGTCAGCGTTCCGGCAATCACGCCGGTGACGGCATCGATGCTGATCCCGGCCGGCAGGCCACTGGCGCTGTAGGTCAGGGTATCGCCATCGGCATCGCTGAAAGCGGCAGCTGTCGCAATGCTGAGGACAGCGGCGTCACTGGTCGCCAGGGCGTTCAAAGTGCCCACCGGCGCTGGACCGTTGTTGGCTGACGCCTGCACATTCCACATAAAGCCCGCGCTGGCCACATCGCCCTGCCCATCGGCTGCGCTGACGGTGACGCTGTAATTGCCCGGTACGCTAAGTGTACCGCTGATGATCCCGCTGGCCGCGTCGATGGTCAGCCCGGGTGGCAAGCCGGTGGCACTGTAGCTGAGTGTGTCGCCGTCGACGTCGCTGAAGGCCGCGCTGGCATTGAACGATACCGCCACTCCGGTGGTGTCGCTGTGATCGGCCAACGGGGCCGCAACCGGCGCGTCGTTGACCGCAGCAATCGTCAAGCTGACCGTGGCCGTGGACACGCCGCCATCGGCGTCGATGACGCGGTAAGTAAAACTGTCGGCGCCGTGATAGTTGGCGTCGGGTGTGTAGGTAAAACTACCGTCGGCAGCAAGCACCAGCGTGCCGTGTGCCGGTCCCGTGACCGGGGTGGTGTCAACGCGCAGCGCGTCGCCGTCGGCATCGCTGTCGTTCGTCAGCAGATTGCCCGACACGCTGGCGTCTTCGGCCAGGCTGACCGCATCGGTGGCGCCGACCGGGCCGATATTGCTGGCTGTGAGCGTAAAGGCCTGGCTGGCGATGCCGCCGCGTCCATCGCTTGCGCTCACGACGATTGTGTATACGCCACCGGCAACGGCGCTGGACGCGCCAGAAGTCAGTGTGCCGGCGATGACGCCGGTGACCGCATCGATGCTGACGCCGGCCGGCAGCCCGCTGGCGCTGTAGCTGAGGGTGTCGCCGTCGGCGTCGCTGAAAGCGGCCGACAAGTCGAGCAGGATCGCCACGCCATCGAAGCGCTGTACGTCAGCCAGCGGAATCGATAACGGTGCTTGATTCGGCGCAGCGGTCACGCTGACCGTTACCGTTGCTGTCTCCACCGTACCGTTACTGGTAACGGTATAGGTGAACACATCGGTCCCGGTGAAGCCGGCCACTGGCGTGTAGATCGCCTGGCCTTGCGCGTTCAAGTTCAGACTGCCGTGCGCGGGGGTCTGGAACGCGCTCACGACGCGGCCCGCGTGCTCGAAACTGTCATTTGCAAGCACATTGAAGGCAACCGCCTGACCAGACACAGCGGCGACCTGATCGTCGACAATGTCGGCCACGGCGCCAATCGATAGGGGCAGCGCGACACTCAGGCCCAGGACTTGCCCGATCGAGCCCAGCGAAACAGTGAGCGTCAAAGGGCCGTTGTAGTCGGCGCCTGGCAAGAGTTGCAACTGCTCCAGTGCCGCCTGCAAATTGATCGCCGTACCTGACAGGCGAATGATGCTATCGTCAATCCCATCGCCCTGGCTGATATTCACACCGGCGTGTTGCTGCAGCGTTAGAAGGCCGCCGGGCACGGACAATTCGATCTCCAGCACTTCGCCGTCAACATCGCCGATCTCGATCTGGGTGCCGAGCAGCGCGGCAAAAATCAAAGGCGTGTCTTCGCTGAATACGGGAATGCTTGGCAACCTCAAGGTGGGCAAATCGGCTACTGCGGCGACCGTCACGACGATGGTGCCGGCCGCGCTGGCGCCATCGGCGTCACGCACGGTGTAGCTGATGGTATCGAATCCGTTGTAATTCAAGAAAGGGGTGTAGGTGAGCGCGCCGTCGGCCCCGATCGCAACCGTGCCGTGCAACGCAGTGGCAGCGGTGACGCTGAGCGCGTCGCCATCCGGATCGCTGACGTTGAGCAGCGCCTCGACACGCAGATTGCTGTCCTCCTGCCCGAGCGCGACCCCGGCCATCACGAGCGGGCCTGGATTGGCCACCGTGATCGTCAACGTCGCAGTCGCGCTCAAGCCAGCGCTGTCGGTAGCGGTGACGGCGACACTATAGACACCGCCATTGCCTTGCGAGGCGTGGCCGCCAACTTGTCCGCTGAGCACACCGGTAAGCGGATTGATCGATAAGCCGGCTGGCAGGCCACTGGCCGAATAGTGCAACACGTCGCCAAGATCGGCATCCTGGAATGTCGCTGCAAGCGATGCAGTGACGAGCGCACTGTCCTGCGTGCTGATCGCACCGATGGACCCGGTGAGCACAGGAGCGTGATTGATCCCGACGGTAATCGACACCACTTCGGTCTCTGTCACGCCGCCTGCACTGACAGTGACGATGATGCTGTCGCTGCCCCGATATCCCGCATCGGGCGTGTAGGTCAGTGCGCCGCCCACGCCGACCAGCACGGTGCCATGGGCCGGGGCGCTGGCAGAGACGATCGCCGCCACGCCCTCGAACTGATCATTTTGGAGCGGATAAAACAGCACAGGCGTGAACACGTCGGTGATGACACTATCGCCGAAGGCGTCGCTCACCGCACCAAACGACATGGCCACGCTCGACGATCTGCTTGCCTGTCCGTCACCCACTTCCACGCTGAGGGTGGCGCTACCGTTATAGTCTGCATCGGGTTTGAACAGCAAACCCGCGAGTCCCTGGTTTATGGCGGCCTGGTCGCCACTGAAAACCAGTACGGGGTCGGCGTTGCCGTCGCCGCTGCTAAAGCTCAGTCCCGCGGTGCCGGCCAGTGTCAAGGCACCATGCGTGGCCGCCAGCGTCACGGTCAACACGCCACCGTCGGCGTCGGCCACGCTGACCGCGTTGCCGTTCGCCACCGAAAAAACGACGTTCTGGTCTTCAAGGCCACTGACTGTGGCCGGGGTGCTGAGCGTCGGTGGCGCGTTCGGCACCAGCACGCTGATTGCCACCGTGGTGGTCTCCGTGGTGCTACCACTGGTAACGGTGTAACTGAAACTGTCGCTGCCGCTATAGCCTGCAGCTGGCGTATAGGTCGCCAGATTCCCCGACAGGCTGACAGTGCCGTGAGCGGGTTGGGTGACGCCGCTGACGGCAGCAGTATTTCGCTCAAAATTGTCGTTTGCCATCAGCGCAATCGACACCGCCTGATCACGCTGGGTGCTCGCGCTGTCAGCAACAATGTCGGCAACCGGCGCAATCACGATGCCCAGGTCAATCGGCGTTGCAACGCTCAAAATGCCCAGCACGGTCTGGCTGACCGCCAGGCGCAGTGTATCGTTGCCGTAGTAGTCAGGATCGCCGTTATAGACGACTGTCGCCAACGCCTGGTTGATGGCGGTCGCGCTACCGGTGAGTGTCACGGCGCTGTCCTGGCTGCCGTCACCGCCACTGAGGGAGACACCGGCCAACGGGGTGAAGCTGACCGAACCGTGCTGCACCGACAACTGCACGCTCGTGCTGGTCGCCAGCATGTTGGTCAAGCTCAATGTCAGCAAATTCCCGCCGGTAAAGGCCAAGGTGGAATCTTCGGCGACACCCAGCGGCGTGTTGACGTTCAGGCTGATGCCAACCGACAGCAGCGGTAATGTATGCTGCCAGGCACCACCGTCGAGGACCATCGACTCGATGGTGCCGGTTTGCTGTTCAAGCTGCCAGTTCGCGCCAGCTTCACCTGTTCCCGTCGTATCGATCGAAGCGGCAAAGTCGGCGTCGAGCAAGGAGGCCAGGCGCTCCATGCCGGCGACGGCGTTGGCCGTGCCGGCCGCGTTACAACCATACACCAGCACGTCGGCGCCGGAAGCGAGATGTGCGCCGAGTGCGGCGAATTGGTCCGCATAAGCGGTCGAAGCGGTTGCAAGATCCAGCAGCGAACTGCCAAGCATAATTGCGCCCTGATCACCATGCGTGACCAGGTGCACGGTCTTCACGTCCGTCTGGCCGGCGAGCGCTGCGTCGATCTGGGCGAAACCATCGCGCAATGGATCGAGCAGCACAATGCGGCAATCAGGCGGAACGTTGGCAAGCAGCTCGGACAATTGCGGCAAGCTGCTGTCGACAAACAGCCATTCCTTCACGTTGCCAATGTCAGCTGTCTGTGTTGGCGCATCGGCGCCCAATGCCGGCAAGGGTAAATCGGCGCTGCCATCCTTGTCGTCTGCACCATCCGGCTGACCTTCCGCCTCTGCCTTTGCTGCCGTGCTGCCGGCCAATTCGAGCGCCAGCGCGGCGTCAAACATGATCCGTGGTTCCAACGCCAACCGCTCACCCGCAATTGGGAACGAGTGGCTGCTGTATCGGCCCATCAGAATATGCTTCATATTTAATAAACATTATTGTTGGCTAATTCAATTCTTTTCTAATAATTGAATCGAATGCGCAAATTTTTATTTCAAATTAAAATACCCGCACGGAAATACTATCATCCAATTTGACTGTACTCACATTATATAAACGGGGAAATAGTCAGTGCGTTGCATAAATGCGACCCACTAAAAAGCCCGACCGGGCTGACGCAATGAACATGTAAGCTGCGGGAATGCTTACCTACGCCAAAGGGCCACAAAGCCCGCAGGCGCAGGCGAACGACAACAGCGGGTGAAAAACCTTGTGTTCAGTTGCGCGGTCCGGCGCCAAAACGTGTCGCCAGAATGTCGAAGGACTCGGCAGACGCCAGCACCTCGGCTGCCACATCGGCCAGCTTGCGCCGCTGCGCGCGGGCATGGTCGCGCATCACCTTGAACGCCGACTCGCGGTCGGTCTTGTAGCGTTCCATCAGCACACCGACCGCCATGCCGGTGTCGCGGCCCTGCCGCAGCGCCTGACTGAGGCGGGTCTCGCTGTCGCGCAGGCCGCGGATTTCGTCGGCGCGCGCCAGCGCCGCCACAATGGCGGCGCCCAGTTGCGCCAGGTCCAGCGGCTTGAGCAGGTAGCCAAGCGCGCCGTGGGCGGCGGCAAGATCGACCGTGTGGCCGCTTTCGCTGGCGGTCAGGAACAGAAACGGTATCGTGGTATTAGCGCGCACATGGCCTGCCAGTTCCAGTCCCGACATGCCGGGCATGCTGATGTCGAAAATGGCCAGGTCCGGCTCACGGCCGCCATCGGCGATCAAGCCCAGCGCCATCGGCGCCGAGCTGGCGATGCGCACCTCGTACTCGGCTGCCAGGAATTTGCTGAGCAGCCCAAGCATGATCAGATCGTCATCGACCACCAGGATCAGGCGGCGGGAGCGGGCGGCGGGCGGCAAGGTCATGATCGGGAATCCCGGGGAAATGCGCCGGCTGGCAAACCTTATTGTACCGAATCGGCGCGCAACCCTCAGTCACTGCCCGCTCCAGCCGACGCACCGCCCTGCCCGCTCTGATCGAGCAGCCACAAGGCGGCGCTATAGTCGAGACGATCGATCGCAGCGCGTACTTGCTGTGTCGTGTGCGCCCCGATCAGGTGCGGCAAGCCGGCCTCGATTTTTGCGAACAAGGTGCCGGCAGCCAGGTTCTTCCCCTGCAGCAGCTGACGCAACTGTGCCAGCTGCGCCGCGTCGACCGCGGCCATACCGGGCTGCCAGGTTTGTTGCCAGCGCTGGCGCCAGGCGCTCGCCGCTGCCAGCGTTGCCACCAGCTCGACCCGCACCGCGGCCAGCAGATCGTCCAGCAGCGCTGGCCCGGCAGCGCCCTGCAAGGCCTGTTCGAGCACGCGCGCGGCGGCAACAAAGCGGCGCGCACCAAACGTGCCCACCGTGCCACGCAGCGTGTGAAGGCTGCGTGCGGCGGCCACGCGCGCCGCCTCGCCCCAGTCCTGCCCCAACTGGTCGAGCTCGCTCGTGCCGGCACTGAGCAAGATGCCCAGCAGGCCGGCCACCGTGGCGCCGTCGTCGTCGGCCAGGCCATCGAGCTGGGAGAGATCGAAGACGCCTTCGCCCGGCGCCGCTGCGCCCGCCGGAACCAGCCGCTCAGCCTGCGCAGGTCCGGACCGGCGCGCCACCGGCACGTGCTGGCTGACGGCCTCGATCAGTTGGTCGAAATCGATGGGCTTGGCGATGAAGCCATCCATGCCGGCAGCAATGCAGCGACTGCGTTCGTGTTCCATCACGCCCGCCGTCATGGCCAGCACGGGCAAGCGCAGACCCAGCGCACCGCGGATCACGGCGATCGTCTCGAACCCGTCCATGACCGGCATCTGGATGTCGAGCAGCACCAGGTCGAATCCGTCCGGCGCTGCGCGCAGGATATCGATGGCTTGTTGACCATCGCCAGCGATGGCAAGCTGCGCACCGGCCGCTTCGAGCATGCGCCTGGCGACAATCTGGTTGAGCTGGTTGTCCTCGACCAGCAACACCCGGCATGCCAGCAAAGGCCTGCCCGGCTGCGCTCTGCGCGGCACAGCGCCCCCGGCCAGCGCCAGCAGGCATGCCTGCAAGGGAACCGGCGTGACCGGCTTGTCGAGGATGGCGTCCGCGCCGAAGCTGGCAGTGTCGTTCAGCTTGTGGGTGCGTTCGTAGGAATCGAGCATTTTCACCATCGCAATGCCAGAATGCGCCAGGCGCGCACGGCGGACATGGTCGAGCAAGGCGCCATCCACGTCTGTGCCAATGAGCACCACGTCGGCGAGAGCGCCCGCGGGCAAGGTGATGTTGCCGGCATCGGCCACAGCGGCCTCGCAGCCGAGCGCATCGAGGGCATCGAGCAGGACTGCGGCCGCGCGCCCGACCGTGCCCCACAGCACCACCCGCAATGGTGGCACCCGTGACGGCGCCGGCTGCTGCGCCGGCACGCCAAGCGGCAACAACAAGGTAAACACGCTGCCGTGCGAGGGCACGCTTTCCACACTGATGCTGCCACCCATCAATTCCACGAGCCGGCGCGAAATCGCCAGGCCCAGGCCGGTCCCGCCAAAACGCCGGGTGGTGGAACTGTCGGCTTGCTCGAAGGCGCCGAACAGCTTGTCGATGGTGCCTGCACTCATGCCGATACCGGTATCGCTGACCATCACCCGCAAGGTCAGGCCGCCATCGCTGCGCGCAGCGCTTTCAAAGCGCACGGCCACTTCGCCTTGCTCGGTAAACTTGATGGCGTTGCCGGCCAGGTTGATCAGCACCTGCTGCAGGCGCAAGCTGTCACCGGTGACCAGTGCGGGCAGCGCCGGATCGAGCGCCACCGTCAGCATCAAGGGCCGTTCCTGCGCGTTCAGGCTCATCATGGTAGCCAGGGTCGCCGCCAGCGCGTCGAGTCGAAATGGCGCCTGCTCGATCTCCAATTTGCCCGCTTCGATCTTGGAAAAGTCCAGTATGTCGTTGACAATGGCCAGCAGCGCGACGCCGGCGCTGCGAATAGCGGCAACATCGCGCTGCTGCGTCTGCTCGAGGGCGCTGTGGTCAAGCAGTTGCGCCATGCCCAATACGGCGTTGAGGGGCGTGCGCAGTTCGTGGCTCATGTTGGCCAAAAATTCGCTTTTCGCCTGGCTGGCCTGGTCAGCGCGCAGCATGGCCCAGCGCAGCGCCTTGTCGGCCATCTTTTGCTCGGTGATGTCGCGTGCGATGCCCAGGAAACCGGTGAGTGCGCCGTCGCCGTCGCGGATGGCGCTGACGGTCAGCTGCACCGGCACGCTGCTGCCGTCCTTGCACAGGTAGGTCCATTCCCGGGTTTCCGCCGCCCCCGTGCGGGCCTGGCTCACAAACACCTCGAAGCCATCGACTGGCACGCCGGTCGCCGCGCTCAACTCGGCGGCGCGCAACGCTACCTCCGCCGGCAGGTGCAGCAACGCCGGCGTCTGCAGGCCAATGAGCTCGTCGGCGCGGTAGCCCAGCATGCGCTCGGCACCCACGCTGAACACATCGATGACGCCATCGAGCCCGGTGGCGATGATGGCGAATTCACCGGCCGAGTCGACCAGCACGGCGAAGCGCCGCTCCGATCGGCGCAATGCGGCGGTCATCTGCGAGGCCAGCGCCAGCGCATCGTCGCTGCTGACGCGCAGCGCTCGGGTAATACTGAACATCAACAAAGCGATCAGGGCGCCGGCGAACAGCACGATCAGGCCCTTGGCGCGGTCGATACCGGCATCGAACACCGGCAGCGAAACCAGGCGCAGCGTCCAGACAGCGTCACCCACGGCCATGCTGGTGGTGCCGCGATAGGCGGCGTGCGCTGCATCCTGCGCGCTCAGTGCGCTGGCATAAAGGCGTGACGCGGGTGCGCTGCTGTTACCGTCGAAAATCTCGATCGCCACCGGCGGCGTGCTGCCAAAAATACCCGCCATCAGATCGTCCATGCGAAATGCGCCGAACACGTACGCTTCCAGTGCCTGCCGGCGCTCGGTGGTGGTACTGTGGGCGGCGCCATGCCGATACACCGGCAAGAACATCAGGAAGCCGTTTTGGCGCGCCACGCCGCGCTCCTGCACCAGGGTAACCTTGCCGGTCAGCGCCAGCGTATCGAAGTCCATCGCGCGCAGTAGGGCAGCGCGCCTGACCGGTTCGGACATGATGTCGAAACCAAGGGCCAGTGCGTTAAGCGCGGTGGACGGTTCGAATCGCACCACCGGGACGTAGACATCACGCTGCCCGGCGGGCCAGACGGTGAAGCCGGCAACGCCGTCAGCGCGCATGCGCCGTTCCAGAGCGTCCTTGTTCGTGGCCTTCAGGGCGATGCCGAGCGACTGAATGCCGGGATACTTGTCGGCCAGCCCGATCCCGCCGACATAGTCGTGCCAATCCTGGGCATCGATCTCGTCCGTACCGTGCAAGGCAAAGCGCGCACTGTGCAGAATCTGGCTGTAAGCGGCGATACGATCGCCGACCAGCCGCTGCACGTCGGCGATTTCGCGGTTGAATTGTTCGGCGGCGCGCTGCTCAGTGGCCCTGGTCACGTATTGCCAGGCCACGATCGTGAGAACCATCGCGCCGAGGAAAACGGTCCAGTGCAGCCAGTCTGCCGCCCTCCCTCGGGCGCGCTTCCTGGCGCCCTCGGCATCGGCTGCAAGGACCAGGCCCACCATGCTGAAGATGCCGATAAATATCTCGAGCGCAAACAATGCCTCCGGCCTGCCGGCTGCAGCAAACGGCCCCTTTCCGACGACGGTAGCCAGCACTGCGGCCGTGTCGATAAGCAGCAGTGCCAGTGTGACGCCACGCGTGCGATACCGGTAAGCGCACAGGGCAATGCAGGGCAACAAGGCAAACACCAGGATGCGGCGTGACGCATCGGCCGGTGCATCGAACAGCCACCACAGCAAAATGACCAATCCGGCAAGGGCCAGCCCACCTTCGCGCAGGCGTACGTTTGTGCGAAGGCGGCGTACGCCGCGCCACGACAGCAAGAATGGCGTGACGACCAGGATCCCGGCCAGGTCGCCCACCCACCAGGTGGTGGCGATGGTCGACGAGATCGCCGGCGCGATGATGCCGGCCGAAATCAGCGTCGTTGTACCGACCAGCGCGCTGACCAAGGCAGCAACAGCAGCAGCAGCGGCAAATTGGTAAGCGCGTTCAGGCCTGAGGAACAGGGCGCGCGCGCGCACCATGTGGCGCATGAGCCAGGCACCGAGCAGGGCTTCCAGTGTGTTGCCGAACGCGATCGCCAGCGAGGGCGCGAGGGCGCTCCGCAAGCTCATCGCGCCTGCTTCGGTAAAACCGGCGATATTGGCGATCAGGGCGCCCAGAAAAATTCCCGGCCAGAAACGCCGCCCCATCAGCAACAAGGCGGCAAGTCCAATTCCCGACGGCGGCCACACGGGTGAAACATTGGTGCCCGGGAACGCCATGAAGAGCCCTGCGCGGGCGGCGCAGTAGTACACCGTCGCCAGTAAAACAATCTTGATGAAGGCAACTGGTAGACGCGAATGCAGCAACGGGTTCCCCTGGACGTTAATTTTTTCGGTTTTCACATGCGATTATGCTGAAACGATATACACAGCAGCGCAAGGTGACAAGCATTCATTTCGCCTCCCCCTCGGTCAGGATAGATGTCGCGTCACTTAAGTACTCGCCAGTAAATAAATGTGATTTTTGGCTGCCATAACCGGCGCGCTCCTGCGTTGGCCACCGCTTGCAATGCTCGCATTGCGGCGCGTCGTCCGCCTTGCATCGCATCCGGTTCTGTTTGCCAAAATTTCACATTTATTTCCCGGCGAGTACTTAGAACAAAAGGAAGCCATTCTCCGGCAAATGATGGCGCCGGAGAAAAGGTAGGAATGTCTATCCAGCAGGCGTCCCAAAGTTAAATGCCACCGATACGCGCGGGCGCGTACCAAAAAATGGATCAACCGAATGCAGTAACCATGACGGGAAAACCAGCAGCATGCCCGCTTCGGGCGTGATTTTCTCTGTGTATCCGGCAGTGACACAGCCCTCGATTCGAAACCGCAAGAGTGGGTCATGCATGGCCGGCAACAGGCCGCGTGGGTCGTAGAAAAACAACTCTCCGCCACAGGCCGGCCCCGCACCGCCATCGTCAACGTAATAGATGGCAGACCAGAACGCGCCTGCATGACCATGGACGGCATTGCTGGCGCCGCTGGAATTGATGTTGACCCACGCGTTCATGCGCCACGCCAATGCTGCCTCGATCAAGCCGCCGGGCACGTGGACGGCAGTGGCTGCATCGACCACGGCGGTCACCATCCGGCACAGGCTCTGCGCCGCCGGCAACGCCAGCGTCTGCAGGTTATCGTCCGACTGCCAGCCGCCGAGATTGCTGTGGCGACGGCCAGGCTCCTGCGCAGGCTGCGCCAGGAAGTGTGCAAGCAGCGCGTGATTCATGTCTGCCGCGCCGTCGAGATGGCTGATTAATAAAGGCGTGCAGAATAGTTTGCGTACCGTAATTTCTGGTGTCGTCATAAAAATTCATTTTCCATGGGAACACGATCAGTTTTATCGAGCAAGATTGGTGTACTGATCGCAGACGCGGTGCCGTTACCCCGGTTGATAAAGTAGCGCCGCAGCCACTGTTCCACGTCATCCACGTAGGTAAATACCACCGGTATCACCAGCAGGCAGAGCAAGGTTGAGGTCAACAGGCCGCCGATCACGACGATGGCCATCGGCTGGCGAAAGCTCGGCTCGGCGCCCAGGCCGAGCGCATTCGGCAGCATCCCGGCCGCCATCGCGATGGTGGTCATCAGGATCGGACGGGCGCGCTTGTGGCAGGCATCGACCAGGGCGTCGAGCCGGCCCACGCCATGGTCACGGCGCGCCATGACGGCATACTCCACCAGCAAAATCGAGTTCTTTGTGACGATCCCCATCAACATCAGCAAGCCGATGATCGCTGGCATCGAAAAAGGCATCTTCGCGATCAGCAAGGCGAACAGCGCGCCACCGAGGGAGAGCGGCAGCGCGCACAGGATCGTGGCCGGTTGCAGGAAATCGTGAAACAGCAGCACCAGCACCGCATACACGCACAGAATGCCGATTGCCATGGCCAGCCCGAAGCTCTGGAACAGCTCAGCCATGCTTTGCAGCTCCCCCTGGTCGACCTGGTGTACGCCCGCGGGCAATTGCTGCATGGCAGACAATTGTTTGACCTCGCTATCGACATCCCCCAGCGCGCGGCCATTGAGTTCAATCGACAGGGTGATATTGCGCTCGCGATCGATGCGGTCGATTTGCGCCGGGCCGCTACCCATCGCCAGCGTCCCCAGCGCCGCGACACTGACCATGCCCTTGCTGCCGGCCACGCGCAAGCGTCCGATATCATCCAGATTCCTGCGCTCCGCGGGATCGATCTGGGCCCGCACCGTGAGCTGGCGTTCCGGCAGGTTCAGTTTTGGCAGCGCACTGGCATAGTCGCCATAGGTGCCGATCCGGATCGCTTCGGCCAGCGCTTCGGTGGTCACGCCCATGGCGGCGGCGCGGGCGAGATCTGGCTTGAACACAATCTCGGGTTGCTGGAGCGCGGCGCTGGAACTGACATTGCCGATCCCTTGCAGCGTGCGCAACTGGGTTTCCAGCGCCGCCGCGCTCGCCTCGAGTCCGTCCGGGTTGCTGCCGGCCAGCGTAATCTGCAGTTTTTCGCCGCTGTTGCCGCCGCCGACCGCCACCCGGGCGCCGGGCACCTGACGCAGCAACTGGCGGATGTCCTCCTCGACCCCGGCCTGCTTTTGCTGGCGCTCGCCGCGCGCCACCAGGTCCACAATCAGGCTGGCCTTGCGCAGGCCATTGCTGTTCTCGCTGCTGCCGTTGCCCACCGCGACAAACACACTTTTTACCGCAGGCAGTGTCCGCACCAGTTGGGCCGCCTGCAAACTGGCTGCGCGCGTTTCCGTGATCGTGCTGCCCGGCGCCAGCTCGATGGCAATCTGCGTCTGCGCCTTGTCCTGCGCCGGAAAGAATGCCGTCTTCAGGGACAGCACCATCAGGGCCGACAGCACCAGGAAAGCGCCGGCCGCGAACGCCGTCCGGCCGCGCTGACCGATGCTGCTGCGCACCCAGCCCAGGTAGCGGGTCATCAGCTTGCTGTCGTGCTGTTGGCCCACGATGTCCTTCAACAGGTAGGCCGCCATCATCGGCGTGAGCAGGCGCGCGACCAGCAGCGACATCAATACCGCCACCGACGTGGTAATGCCGAACTGGCGGAACACCAGGCCCGCAATGCCCGACATGAAGGCGGTCGGCAGGAACACGGCGACCAGCGTAAAGGTCGTGGCAATCACCGCCAGGCCGATCTCGTCGGCCGCTTCCATGGCGGCCTGATACGGCGTCTTGCCCATGCGCAGATGGCGCGCAATGTTTTCAATTTCGACGATGGCGTCGTCGACCAGCACGCCGACCACCAGCGACAGCGACAGCAATGTGATGGTGTTGAGAGAATAGCCGGCCAGATAAATCACGCCGAAGGTCGGGATGATCGACAGCGGCAGCGCCGCAGCCGAGACCAGCGTCGCGCGCCAGTCGCGCAGGAACCACCACACCACGGCAATGGCCAGCAGTGCGCCTTCGATCAGCATCTCCATCGAGCCACGGTAATTGTCTTCGATCGCGGCGACCGTATTGCTCGCTTCGGCGAGCGCCACCTGCGGATGCAGCGCGACGAATTTGCCCATTGCGCTGCGCACCCCGCGCAGCACGGTCACGTCGGAGTTTCCCTTGGCGCGCGTGATCTGCAGGCCGACGACAGGCTTGCCATCGCGGTAAGCGTAAGAACTGCGTTCCGCCGCGCCGTCGCTGATGCGTGCGATACGGTCCAGCCGCACGCGGCGGCCGTCGCCAGTGTTGATGGTCAATGCCGCCAGTTCCTGTACCGACTCGACACCTGCCAGCGTGCGTGCCGACTGGCGCTGCCCGCCAATGTCGGCGCGGCCGCCGGAGCGGTCGCGCTGCATCGCCTTCACTTGCAGCGAGACGGTTTTGGCGTTCAGCCCCAGGCCGGCCATCGCGGCCGGGTCGAGCTCGATGCGCACTTCGCGGCTGACGCCGCCCACCCGCGTGACCGCGGCCACGCCTTTCACGGCCAGCAGCGCCTTGCTGACGTCGTTGTCGACGAACCAGGACAGGTCTTGCTCGTCGAGCACGCTGGACGCCGCCGTGTAGGTCAGCAAGGCGGTCGGCGCCGCTTCGCTCTTCGACACCGTCGGGTCGGCCATTTCCGCCGGCAAGTCGGCGCGCGCGCTGTCGACCGCATTGCGCACTTCGCTCAATGCGGCCTGGGCATTCTTTTCCAGCTTGAAACTGACACTGATATTCACGCCGCCATCGTTGATGGTGGTCGTGACATGGTCGAGCAGTGTCAGGGAGGTCAACTTGTCTTCGATCTTGCGCGCCACCTCGTTTTCCAGCTGCGACGGCGCGGCCCCTTCCAGTGCTGCGGAAATGGTAATCATGGGCAAATCCATGTCGGGGAAATCCTGGATCTGCAACCTGCTGAAACCGACCAGTCCAAACACCGTCAACAGCGCGAAACACAGGATCGCCGGCACCGGGTTGCGAATCGACCAGGACGAGATATTCATGATGTGGCCTTGCGCAGCGGCGGCGTGACAGCGATCACCTTGACTGCGACACCGTCGGACAGGAAAGCGGCGCCAGTCGCGACCACGCGCGCAGTGGCATCGAGGCCGGAGAGTACTTCGACCCGGCCATCCCTGCGCCGCCCCGTCAGCACCGTGCGGCGCGCCACTTTCGCGCCATCCGGCGCCAGCACATACACGTCCACGCGGCCGTCGCGCGCCACCAGCGCCGACTCCGGCAGCGACAAGGCCGTGGTGTGCCCCAGCTCTATCCTGCCGCTGGCGAACATGCCGCTGCGCGCGCCATGGCCGGCCGCGAGGCTGACGTACACCAGCGCGCGGCCGGTACTGGTCGACAAGGTGGGCGCCACCAGGCGCACCACGCCGGGCACCACGCTACCCGAGGGCAGCTTGACCAGTGCCTGCTGTCCCGCCTGCACCCGCGCCAGTTGCTGTGGGTCGAGTTCGGCCTGCCATTCGACCCGGCCCTGCCGCACCAGCCGAAACAGCTCGGCGCCCGGACTCACCACGTTGCCGAGCAGCGCTGCGCGCGCCGAGACGACGCCGTCGTCGACCGCCACGATGCGGGTCTGCGCCAGCGTGATGCGCTTGCCTTGCAGCTCGGCCAGGGCCGAGTCGAGCGCCGCCCGGCCGCTGGCCGCGCCAATCCGGTATTCATCGATTTTTTGACCCGACAAGGCGCCGCTGTCGGCCGCCATGCGCGCGCGCTGCAGGTCGGCCCGCGCTTTTTCCTCAGTGGCGCGGGCCTGGGCCACGGCGCCTTCCTGCTTGCGCACCTCGGCCGTGGCACTGGCGTCGGCCAGCTGGGCCAGCAACTGGCCGCGTTTCACGCTGCTGCCGACGTCGGCGTACAAGGCGGTGATGCGCAGGCTGCCGGTCTCGGCACCGATCACCGCTTCCTGCCAGGCCGCCAGACTGCCATCGACCTCGATGGTGTCCGGCCAGCTCTGGCGCAAGGGCTCGGTCAAGTTGACGCTCAGCGCCGCCGGCGCGCTGGCCGGCACGGCAGCGGCGACCTTGCTGGCGGGGCGCAGGCACCACCACGCCAGTAGACCGAGCAGCAGCGCGCCAAGCACAAGGCGCATGGGTTTTCGATGGTGGACGAGGCTCACTGCGACACTCCTGGTAAAGATGTGGTGGTAGCGCTGGCCGGCGGCGCGCTGCTGATTCCGATGCGCCAGCCCCCGCCGACGGCCTTGTACAAGGCGATCCAGTAACGGACGCGGTCGCGTTGCAGGCCGATCAGCGTGGTCTCGGCGGTAATTGCGGTGCGGCGCGCGTCTTCCAGTGTCAGCAAGCTGTCGAGGCCGGCGCCCCAGCTGGTTTCGATGGCCGTGGCGTAGCGCCGGTACTGGTCGGCCGAACGGGCGGCCTGTTCACTTTGCAAGGCCGCGCCATTGAGCGCAACGAGGGCCTGCTCGACATCCCGCACGGCGTTGCGCACGGCGCTGCGGTAGGTCGCCAGCTGGAGCGCATAGGCCGCCACGGCGCTGTCCACGGCGGCGCGCCTGGTGCCGGCGTCGAACAGCGGAATCGACAAACTGGGGCCGAACGACCAGAGCGTGCCGGGCGAACCGGTGTGCGCTGCGGACGCGGAGATCGCGCCAGACAGCGTGAGGCTGGGCAAGCGGTCCGCGCGGGCCTGTCCAATTGCGGCGTAGTTCGCTGCCAGGGTGCGTTCGGCGGCCGCCAGGTCGGGCCGCTGGCGCACCAGGTCGGCCGGCAGGCTGCTGACCTGAAAGCCGCCGGGCGCGGGTAGCGCCGGCGCCCCCGGCCGCGCGACCATGGCGCGCAGCGCCGTTTCGTCCACGCCAGTGACGGCCACGAGCGATTTCACCAGGTCATCGCAGGCAGCCTCCTGCTGTGCCGCGGTCGTCGCGGCGCGCGCGACACTGGCTTCGGCCAGATAGCCGTCGGCGCCGGTCGACAGCCCGGCCCGTACCGCCGCGCGGGTCGACAGCACGGTCTGTTCCTGCGACGCGGCGGCGCGGCGATAGGCGCTCACCAGCAAGCGGCAGGCGCGATATTGAACGTAATCGTCGGCCACTTCGGCGCCCAGCGACACGCGCGCGTCGTGCCAGTCGTCAACGCGCGCCTGCAGCTGTGCCTGGGCCGATTCACGGCTTGAACGGGCCTTGCCGAACAGGTCGATTTCCCAGGAAGCGTCGAGTCCACCCTTGCGCGTGATGGCGCTGCTGCTGGCGTTGTTCACGTCGACGGCGCCGGTCTGGTTGCTGCGCGTAACGGACGCGCTCCCCGTGACGGCGGGCCAGGCCGCCCCGCCGCTGGCCAGAACGGTGGCGCGCGCCGTGTCGATTTGGGCAAGCGCCCGCGCCAGCGTCGGGCTGTCGGCCTCGGCCAGTGCGACCAGTTGCGCCAGCACCGGGTCGTCAAAACCCGACCACCAGTCCACCAGCGCCTGGGTGCTGCCCTGGTGCGGCGTCGGGGCATACCACTGCGCCGCCACCGGCATCGGTGGCGCCTGGTAGGGTTGCTGCAGCGCGCAACCGGTCAGCGCCAGCGCCGCGGCCGTCAGGGTCAGCGCCGCCGGCCAGCGCAAGCTGGGGAGCGCAGGCGACGCGCGCTGCGGCGATCGAAAAGCATTCAAGCGGAACATGGCTAGCCAGCGGAGTGTCAGATGCGCGCATTGTGCGTGAGCAATGTGCAGGAATTATGAAGATCGCTGGTTTGCCTTTATCGCGACGGTCTGGCGCTGTATAGTTTCCGTCAATCACATCCGATCGCGCCGCCGATGAACCTCAGAACCAGCATTACCGCCAAATTGTTTTTGTCCGTGCTCGCGGCATGCGCCACTGTCTTACTGGTCCAAACCCTGACCTTCCGGATCAGTTTCCAGCGCGATTTCCTCGATTATCTGAATGACCAGGGCAGCGCCAGCATGGCCCGGCTGATGCCGCGGCTGGCGGCAGCCTACCAGCAGCGCGGCAGCTGGGCGTTTTTGGAGAGCGATGGCACGGCGTGGGTCGAGCTGATGCGCCCGCAAGGCGATTTCGACGAAATCACCCGGAATCTCTCGATCGCGGACCAGACCGGGGCGCTGATGCGCACGGGATTGCTCGACACGCGCCTGCAGCGCATTGCCGGCAATTTTCGCGTCAGCGCCAGTTCGATGCGGCAAGCGGTGATCGTCGATGGCCGCACCGTTGGCTGGCTTGCCATGCTCCCGTTCCAGGAAATGATGTCGATCAACGACGCCCGCTTCCTTGAAAAACAGCGCCGGGTCTGGGCGATCATCGGCGTCGCGTCGCTTGCCATCATCGCCCTGCTGACCTTTTTTCTGACCCGTCCATTGTTGCGCCGCGTGCGCACGCTGGCCGGCGCCACGCACCGCCTCGCGGCCGGCAATTACGCCTCGCGCATCGAAGTCGGTCCGCTCGACGAGCTCGGCACCCTGGCCCAGGACTTCAACCGCATGGCCGGGGCGCTGGAACGCAACGAGGGCGCACGGCGCGCGCTCATGGCCGACATCTCGCAC
The DNA here is from genome assembly GCF_036688685.1 of Massilia sp. S19_KUP03_FR1. Taxonomy (NCBI): domain Bacteria; kingdom Pseudomonadati; phylum Pseudomonadota; class Betaproteobacteria; order Burkholderiales; family Oxalobacteraceae; genus Massilia; species Massilia sp. S19_KUP03_FR1. The sequence goes on from NZ_JAQQPS010000032.1 coordinate 20,801, forward strand.
GAGTTGCGCACGCCGCTGACGGTGATGCTGGCCGAGCTCGAAGCAGTCCAGGACGGCATTCGACAACCCGGCCCGCAGTCCTTGCACGCACTGCACCAGGAGATGACGCGGCTGGGAAAACTGATCGACGATTTGCACGACCTGGCCCTGACTGACATCGGTGCGCTGGCCTGTCAAAGGGTGCCGGTCGACCTGGCGACGATACTGCGCTCGGCCCTCGACGGCATCGACGAACGGCGCCAGGCGAAGGACCTGCAACTGGTCGTGCAGATTGCAGCCGTTCCATTGATCATCCTGGGCGACGAACGGCGCCTGCATCAGCTGTTTGCCAATTTGTTTGAAAATACGCTGCGCTATACCGACCACGGCGCGCAGGTGCACGTCGCCTGCCTGCGCAGCGCCGATGCGGTCACGATTCTCGTCGAGGACAGCGGGCCCGGCGTGCCGGAAGATAAACTGGCGCGCCTGTTTGAGCGATTTTACCGGGTCGAGTCGTCGCGCAACCGCGCCAGCGGTGGCAGCGGGCTGGGGCTGGCGATCTGCCGCAACATCGCCGAGGCCCACGAAGGCCGCATCAGCGCCAGCACCTCGCCCCTGGGTGGCCTGCGCATCTCGGTGGTACTGGCGCTGGCGCTGGCGGCAGCATGACCGGCACGCACCAGGATCATGTCCTGATCGTCGAGGATGAACCGAGAATCGCGGCGGTTCTGTGCGACTACCTTGCCAATGCGGGCTACCGCCACCATTGGGTCGCCGACGGCGCGGCGGTGGTGTCGGCTTTTCTCGCACAACAGCCCGACCTGGTATTGCTGGACCTGATGCTGCCCGGCCGCGACGGCATCGATCTGTTTCACGAACTGCGCCGGCATGGCCAGGTCCCGGTCATTATCGTGACGGCCAAAGTCGAGGAAATCGACCGCCTGCTGGGCATGGAGATCGGCGCCGACGATTACATCTGCAAGCCGTTCAGTCCGCGCGAAGTGGTGGCGCGGGTGGCGGCGGTGCTGCGCCGCCATCGCCATGTGCCCCAACCCGCCATCGCCGACCCGCTGGCGATCGACCCGGTAGCATGCCGCGCCAGCGTCAACGGCCATGCCCTGAATCTGACGCCGGTGGAATTCCGCCTGCTCAGCCTGCTCCATGGTGCGCAGGGGCGCCTGTATTCGCGCAACGATCTGCTGGAGCGCCTTTACGATGATCGACGCGTGGTGACCGACAGGACGGTCGATAGCCATGTCAAGAACTTGCGCAGAAAATTGGTCGAAGCAGGCGGCCATGAAGAATGGATTAAATCCATTTATGGCGCCGGCTATCGCATGGAACTGAAGTGAGGCCACGCGTGGATTGCCACCACGAAGGCAGCGTTACGCCGGCGGTGATTGATGAAAAATGTGTAGGCCAGCATGACGTGCGCCTCACGCTTTTTGGGTGCACGCATGCACGGCGACAGGGCACTGGACCAGAACCAAACGGACGCCGGCATACTGTTGTTCGTAGGCCGAGTAGCTCCCGGGCTCGCCGTAGCGTGGGCTGGCGATGCCCCATACTGTGGCCGCACGGTCCATTGCGCTTGTCAGGTACGGATCGAGTTGTGCGCGTGGTGATGCCTCGCGCCGCTCCGCAATGCCGCGTGGCAGCCCCCAGCGGTCCCAGAAGACGGTTTTACCGAGGCACACCCGCTTGGCAACATAATGAAATGCATCGCGCGTGCCGTCCAGTTGCCGATAGCTTACAAACTCCATTTTCGCCTCACGCGCCATCTGGAACCAGGCGTCGACCAGTGCGCCATCCTCCAGCGCGCGCATACCCTGCAAATACTGGCCAATGTGGCGCTCGGGGTTGGTCCACAAGCGCGCCGAGCCACCCGACTTCAATACGCCGCGCGCAGTCCCAAGCAGTTCGGTGGCGTCACGCATCGGTATCCATGCGGATCGCGGCCCGGCGGTAAAGCGGGTGCCGGCGCAGCCATGTTCGATCGATGCGACTTCGATGCGCGCGTCAATTCCCGGCGGCAGGCTGCCCCAGGGTGTTTTCAACTGAGACACCAGCCAGATAACATCGTGCTCGCGCACATCACGGACCCAGCCGTTGACGGCGTGCGTCACGTGAAACGCCGGCCGCGCAAAGTGTCCCGTGGACGCCGTCACTTCCCCAACCTCCATGGGGAAACGCATCCTGATGGTACGGCAGACGTAATGCATGAAATGGGCAACCATCGTCAATTCCTCCATTCGCGCTTCTGCAAGCTCGTCGGCAAGCATAGGCCGACTTGCACGACGCGGCAAATCAAGCTGCGTGCGCCTCAACATTTCATGTCAGAAGCGTGCAAAAAAAACAACAGCGAAGTGCTTGCCATTTTGATCAAGCACACCAATACTGTAATGACACCCGCAATTGCCGTGATCCAGCATCAGCACTACAAGGTCCGCCCGCCTGCAGCACCATCCGTTGTCGCCACGAAGCAAAGGATGATTCAGCCATGACCAAACGCAGCTTCGCCGAGCATCTTGACCATGCACTCGCACCGAAACGCATCCTCGCTCTCGACGGCGGTGGACTGCGCGGTATTCTGACGATCGCCATTCTGCAAAAAATCGAAGACGTTTTGCGCGACCAGGCCGGAGCGGACGAAACGTTTCGCCTCAGCGATTATTTTGACCTCATCGGTGGTACCTCGACCGGCGCCATCATCGCCGCCGGCCTGGCACTTGGCATGTCGGTCAAGGAAATCCGGGACCACTATTTCCGGCTTGGGCAGTCGGCTTTCCAACCGAGCATCTGGAAAGATGGTTACCTTAAGCAAAGATACGACGCGAACAAGGTGACTGCTGCACTGAAAGGCGTTTTCGCTGAACGCACGCTAGGGTCGACGGACTACAAAACCGGCCTGGTCATCCTCTGCAAACGGCTTGATACGGGTAGCCAATGGGTACTCAGCAACAACGCGAATGCGCGCTACTTCCATGCAGATGGACGCGGAAACACCGTTCCCAACAAGGATTATCCACTGTGGTCGGTCATCCGGGCCAGCACGGCGGCACCGACCTACTTCGCGCCTGAGCACATCGTGGTCAAGGCTGCCGACGCGGCGGCGGGGCATGCCGCTGTCGAGGGCGAGTTTGTCGACGGCGGCGTCAGTACGATGAACAACCCGGCCTTGCAACTGGTACTGGCCGCAACTGTCCCGGGCTACGGTTTTGGCTGGCAGATGGGCGCGGACAAGCTGTCGATCACCTCGGTTGGTAGCGGGCGCAATGGCCAGCCCCCCGGCATGTCGAGCGGTCTCAATGCGCTCGCTGCAACGCATGCGGTGAAGGCGCTCAAATCGGTACTGGAAGACTGCGAGGACCTGGTGGAGACAATGCTGCAGTGGTTGTCCGACAGCCCGACTGCGCGCCCGATCGACTGCGAATTGGGTACGCTTTCCGGTGCCTGGCCCGGCGCAGGGCCCAGCCTGCGCTATCACCGTTACAACGTGCAGTTCGATCAGACCTGGCTGAGCAATGAGCTGGGTCAGGAGCTCAACGCCGAGATGATCGAAAGCCTCGCACAAATGGACCGCCCAGGCAACATGAACCAGCTGGAGGAAATCGGACAGCGTGCGGCAAGCCGCTTCGTTCAGCCCGAACACTTCATGCGTGGCTGAACAAGAACATGCGCATATTCATCATTCGTCCGTTCGCGATCAAGGATGGCATCGACTTCGACAAGGTGGAAGCCGATTTGATCCAGCCAGCGCTAGCGAAACTGGGTCACATGGATCTGCAGGTATTCGGCTCGACGACAGCGCGAATCATTAAACAAGGCAATATTCGCGAAGATATGTTTCGCCTCATTGCCGTTGCCGATCTCGTCATTGCGGATATCTCCATCCACAACGCGAATGTCTTTTACGAGCTGGGAATGCGGCACGCACTCAAGCCGCGCCACACATTCATGATCCGCTGCAAATCGGAGCAGCAACATCCGTTCGACCTGCAGACTGACCGATACTTTTCGTACGAAGCAAGCAATCCGGGCGCAAGCGTCGCCGCTCTGGCCGAGGCATTGCGCGCCAGCCTCAACTCGCCTCAGGCCGACAGTCCCGTGTTCACGCTCCTGCCGCAACTGAAGCCGCACGGGCGGGGCAAGCTCGTCAGTGCGCCGCGCGCTTTCCAGGAAGACCTCGAGCGCGCCCGCATCGGGAAGCACTACGGCACGCTGCGCTTGTTCGCACAGGAGGCGGCCGCGTACGAATGGGACCAGGAAGCACTGCGCATGATCGGCAATGCGCAATTCAAGCTGCGCGCGTACGCCGGCGCGCGCACGACCTTCGAACTGCTGCGTGGAACAGATGGTGAGCACGTCGAGGCAAACCTTCGGCTGGGGACGATCTACCAGCGCCTCGCGGCCACGGAAGCACCCGCACGCAAGCTGGAGCTGATGGCAGAGTCGGCAAGCGCCATTCAACGGGTCATCGACGGCAGCCATGCGAACGCCGAATTAGTGGAAGCGCACTGCCTGCTGGGCAGCAACGAAAAATCACGGTGGATCGACGAACTCGCTGGCCGTGCTCCGCTGGAACAGCAAGCCGCAACGCTGCGTTCGGTCCATTTTATGCGCATGCGCAGTCATTATCTGGCTGCCACCAACCTGGACCTGAACGCGCATTACTCTGCCATGAATGCGCTGGCGATACTTAAAATACAACAAGCATGCGCCGTTTCGCTGCCCGACGCCTGGCAGCAGTCGCATGATACCGATGCCGGCGCGACTGCTGCGCTGGCCGCAATCGACACGCTGGCCGCGCGGCTGGTGGCGACGCTGCACCTGGCACTCCAGTTGGACACGGTCCTTGGCCTGCGCCCGGGCATGCCAGATGCGTGGGCGCCCAGCAGCCGAGCCGATTTACAGTTGCTGACCGCGCCCGGGCGCACGGAACGCGTGGCACAGTACTACCGGCAAGCCGTGACCGGTGACGACTGGTTCGCACTGGACGCGACCCGGCGCAACCTTGAAATCTACAAGAATATGGGCTTGTTCGAGCCCGGCGTCAGTGCCGCGCTGGAAGAGATCGAAAGCGCCATGGCAATCGGGGGCCAGCCGCCGCCCAGGCCCGCCAAAGTACTGCTCTTCACGGGACATATGATCGACGCTGCGGATAAACCGGAGCACTTGTGGCGCTTTCCGCGCACCGCCCCCGCGCAGGCGCGCGCCCGTGAATTGATTCGCTCGGCAGTGGCGGACGAAGTGGCCGGGGTCAACGGGCAGGTATTGGGTTTCGCCGGGGGCGCATGCGGGGGCGACATCCTGTTCCACGAAGTCTGCGCGGAGCTCGGGGTCCCGACCAGGCTGTTGCTCGCTCTGCCACCAGAGCGATTCCAGGTGACCTCGGTGCAGCACGGAGGCGCGAATTGGGTCGAGCGCTTTCACGCCCTGCTGGAGCGCCTCCCTTTCGATGTACTGCAAGCGTCTGTGGTGCCGCCGACGTGGCTGGCCGGCAAACAGGAAAATTACATCTGGACCCGCGCCAACCACTGGATGATGTATAGCGCGATGAGTACCGGCGCCGCCACCAGATCGGTGCTGGCACTGCTCAATCGCGCCCATGCGCCCCAGGGGCCTGGTGGTGCGGCCGAGTTCTTCGATGAAGCCAGGGATAATGGGTTCAAGCCGGTCGAACTGGATGGACCGGCACTGCTGAACCGATCAACCGATCCAGCAGGGTCTGTTTTGTAGCCAGAAAGGAAGCGGCATGCCTGCGTCGAACCTGTTCATTTCGTATAAACGCGGTGTGCACACAACGCCTGGCGTCGTACGCTTCTACAACCGGATTCGGGTACAGCTGTCAGGCGACGGCATCGAGCCGTTCTTCGATCGCAAGTCGATTGAGGCAGGCGACGTGTGGGAAGAAAAGATCGACGCCTGCATCGCGGCGGCGAACTATTTCGTCGCACTCATTTCGATCGATTTCTGGCTGTCGCCCCAATGCATGCGCGAGCTGAAAATGGCCATCGAGCGCTACGAGCGCGAAGGCGCGCCGAGATTGCTGTTCGTGCTCGCCGACAGGCTCTCGCCAGACGATCTGAAGTTCGACGCGGACTGGGCCGCCCGGCATTACCAGCCGGCCGACGCCACCTTGGCCCAGCGTGGTATCAACAAGGTGACTGCCATCGGACAGTTCAATTTCCTGGGCCCGTACGATACGGCCGGCATGCTCACCAGCCTGCAGCTCACCGACGAATCGAAGCTGGACGAGCAGCTTGCCCAGCTGGTTGCCGCGATCAAGGATCTGTGAAGATGGGATACACAAGCCTCGTGCAAATTAACGATCCGGCGCGGGTGATACTGCTGTCGTGGCGCCCCGAGCCGCGTAACGAAAAACTGCGCAATTGGGTCATGCGGTTCCTTAAATACCTGACGTTGGAATGCGGCACTGCGACGATTATCGATGTCGAGCAGGCCGCCATGGACAAGGCAGCCCAGCGCGACGCCGACTATACCGACTTTGTTTCATTGGTTACCGTCGACTATGCGTTTGCCTGTATGCAAGAAGAGGATCACGAACTTATAAGATGCCTGCCTGCGCTGCGGGACGGTGTCTCGCCCATCTGCTTCTGGGCAGTACGGCTGGACCCGGGAAAGCCGCAAAAATGGACGGTCGGCAAAAACAAGTTTGCGCCTTGGCAAGAGGAGTCGCGCTGGCATTTCCTGCCCAGTTTCGAGGACAACTTCAATATTCACGCCGAAGACATCAGCAAGCCGATGACGGAGAAGTGCGTCAATTGCATCAGCGAGCATCAGCCAGATTGTCGGGTATGCCTCGCAGCCCTCCACGACAAGCAGGTCTGACTGTTTCGCACGCATTGCCTATCGACCGCCAGGAGCCGCCATGTCGACATCGTCCAACCCGCCCACCGATCTGCAATTTATCGGACGTGGCATTATTCCAGGGCGCTCCTGGTGGCGCAGCGAGAGTGACGAACTGCCCTGTCTCGCGCCGCTCCCGTCCGGCTCCGAATCGGGCCTGCTACCACTGGGCCACCCAGGCGCTTACGAAGCAGGGAGCGACCTGATCGATGCGGTCAACACCGCCCTGCTGCTGCGCAAGCCTTTGATCATCACCGGCCGGCCCGGTACCGGCAAGACGGAGCTCGCCGAACGTGTTGCCTACGAGTTCGACCTGGGCGCGGTGCTGCGCTTCGAAGCCCAGTCGCTGAGCGAGGCGAATGACCTGTTCTATCGCTTCGACTATATCGCGCAATTGGTCGCGTCGAAGCTGGTCGAGAGCGGCCAGGCGAAGCCGGAAGATGCCGGCGTGATGAATTTCGTCCAGTGGGGGCCGCTCGGCCACGCGATACTGCGTTCGGCACCCATGCAGCGCCATGCCCTGGAAGCGGCGCCACCCACGCGTCCGCCAAGGTATCTCAAGTTGCGTCCCATGAGCGCGGAGATGGCTGCGCAGGCCAGCGCTGCGCCACCGGAACTGGCTGCACCCAGGCGCAGCGTGGTGCTGATCGACGAGATCGACAAAGCCAGCAGGGACTTTCCCAACGACTTGTTGAACGGTATCGATCGCATGGAATTTCGCCTGCGCGAATGCAATTCCCGCGTGGTCCGGGGCGCGGGCAGGGATTCACCATTCCATCCAATTGTCATTGTCACGAGCAATTCGGAGCGCGACCTGCCGCATCCGTTCATGCGGCGCTGCGTGTTCGTGCACATCCAGGACCCGGACCGGGACCAGTTGGCTGCGATCGTGCGCAAGCGCGTATTCGGCAACCTGGACGCCGCACCCGCCGGGCAGGACGGTTTGCCTGCGCTGTATGCACGCCTGCTCGATGTATTCCTCAATCTGCGCGACACGGGCGAATTGCGCTACCCGATCGGGACCTCCGAACTACTCGACTTCACCACTGCGGTGCTGCGGCGCGGCCTTGACGGCAAGGAGGCGGTTGTATCGACGGTTGAGCCGCTCATCAATTCCGCCGGCGCGCTCATCAAGCACGCCGACGATCGCGCGTACATCACGAGCCAGCTGCAGTCGCTCGCTGTTCCGATGACGGTACCAAAGTGACAGCGACCGGCACTGCCGAGGTTGATCCTGCGGGCCTGGATGAACTGATCGAGATGCTGTGCAAGGCGGGCCTGCAGATCGGACCTTCCGAAGCAATCGATGCGGCGCTGGTCATGCGCTATCTGGCTGGCAGCGTGCCGCCGGGCGAACAGACACGTTCCCGGCTGAAATCGCATCTGCGGCCCGTGCTCTGCAAGAGCACCACGGCCTGCGCGTCCTACGACGATGTGTTCGACCGGTGGTGCAATCGTGTAGCGAAGCCCGGCAAGCATGTCGACGACACAGGCACTACCGAGGAAAAAGTCCCCGCAGAAACCAAAAAACCACCCTACCTCCTGGTGGGCGCGGTGTTGATCATGGCGCTGCTGGCGCTGCTGGCGCTCCTTGCCGCTGTCAGGTTTTGGCCGCCTCAGGACAGCGGTGGCAGCGGCGCCAGCGCGCCCACGCAGTCTGTCCCCGCCGCAACGCCAGCGCCCCGCGCCACGGGGGCAGCACCCGCCGCACCCGCCGCGCGCGCCGCGGCGGTATCGAGCGGCCCGGCAAAAACGTACGGATATTTCCCCGCAGTGCGTGTCAACGAGGAAATCCGGCCGGCATGGTGGTGGGTGCTGGTGCTGCTGCCGTTGCTCGCTGGCGGTCCGGCCATGCTGTCCGCGCTGCCATCAGCGCGTATTTCGCGCGCGCGCGGCGGCGGCCAGGTGATGCTGCAGGACTGGCCCGCCAGCAAGTATCGGCGCGATCTGGTGGCCCCCATTGCACCAGCCGTCGAGGCCAGGCTGCAGCGTCATGTGCCCGGCGCAGTGGAGCACCGCCACGCCTATGCGCGCCGGCCGCAAGTGGACCCGCGCCGCACGGTTGCCGCCACCATCGGTAAGCTTGGCATACCGACGCTGCGCTATCGCCGCGCGCGCCTGCGACCCGCCTACCTGGTGCTGGTGGCGGCCGAGCGCGACGATGCATTTGGCATCTTGTGGGCGCAGCGGCTGCGCGACCTCGACATTCGGGTCGACGTGTTTCGCTTTCCCTTGCCCGACGGCGCCGCTGTGCCCATCTGCACCGAAGTGGGCGGCACTGGCCGGCGCTTCGGCTTTCACGTACTGCCCAGGCCGGAGGCGGGCCAGCGCCTCTTGGTCCTGGGACCGACCACCGCACTGGTGGGCGCCACGCGTCAATTGCATGACTGGGCCCGTGCCGCGCAACTGTCGCGCTGGGAGCAGCGCGCCCTGTTCACGCAGGATGATCCGCGTGACTGGAACATGGCGCACGTGGAAGTGCTGGAGCAGACCGGCGGCGCCGACTGCGGCATGCTCGTGCTGCCGCTGGACGATAACGCCCTTGCCGCCTGGAGCGAGTGGCTGGTGCAAGGCCGCATGCCGCCCATCGTGCTCTCCGAACCGCAACGCTATCCGCGCCTGCTGCTGAAAGATGATGCCCGTCCGCAAGCGCAAAAGCATTTTGTCGGCGAGCCGGGTACGCCGCCGCAGGTCACGGGGGAACTTGCGTCGCGGCTGGTGAGCGAATTGCAGGTTTATCTCGGCGAGAACGGTTTTTACTGGCTGTGCGCGTGCGCCGTGCCGCCACTGCTGGAGCAGCGCCTGGCGCTCCTGCTGGGCGAACAGTACTTCCTGCGCTGTGGCACGGGAGAGCGCGAAACCCGGCGCTACATGGCGCGCAACTGGCGCCGCCTGGTGCGGCTGCCGTGGCTGCGTGACGCCGCGCAGATGCCGCAGTGGTTGCGGCTTGCCCTGCTGGCCCGCTTGCCGCAAGCCATCCAGGATGAATTGCGCGACGTGGTGCGTGGAGCGCTGACGCCACGCACCAGCGCCGGCCAGGGCGCGGGATTCGCGCTCCAGTTCGACCATCCCGGCCTGCCGCTACCGCACCAGGAACCGCCGCAACTTCCGCCACTTCCGCCAGCCCCGAACGGCGACCAGCGCTATTGCCTGTCTGTCGGATTCGTGCGCGCCGGTCTCACCGCCGAGCAACTGCTGCTGCGCATTCCAGGCGCGTGGAATCAATGGCTTCCCGCCCTGCTCCAACGCCCGCCATGGTGGCGCCGTTTCGGCGCCGCCATCCTGCGCCTGACGCTGCGCGACGGCATTGGCGGGCGCGGCACCAGCCGACTGGCAATGGCGTTTGCGATCGGCACGGTGGTCCTTTCCGCGCTCGGCTGGGCCCTGATTGCCGGCACCAGGCCGTCAGCATGGCCCGCAGATCTACAGCCGTGGCTGTATGCGGAGGTGCTGCGGCCGCTGGCGGCGCAGCACCAGGGCGCGCTGACCACGGTCGCGTACAGCGCCGACGGCAGCCGTTTCGTGACCGCCAGCCGCGATCACACCGCCCGCGTCTGGGATGCCGCGACAGGCCGGCCCGTGAGCGCGCCGATGCCGCATGCCGGCGCGGTCCGTACAGCAAGCTTCAGCACCGACGGCCGCCACGTTGTCACGGCGTCGGACGACAACACCGCCCGCATCTGGGACGCGCGCAGCGGCGCACCAGTGAACGCGCCATTGCGCCATGACGGCGTCGTGCACACCGCCCGTTTCAGTGCCGATGGCAGGCGCGTGGTGACGGCATCTGCGGACAAGACGGCCCGGATGTGGGATAGCGCGACTGGCCTGGCCGTTGGGCAAACCATGCGGCTCCCGGCAGCCGTGTTATCTGCCAGCTTCAGCCCGGATGACACGAAGGTGGTGACGGTATCGGACGACATGACCGCCACGGTCTGGTATGCCGATACCGGCGACCAGGGTGGGCAGTTCGTCCACCGGGGCAGAATCTGGTCGGCGATCTTCAGCCCTGACAGCAGCCTTTTGCTCACGGCGTCGGAAGACAGGACGGCGCGCGCGCAGACAGCTGTTTTCAGCCGCAAAAACGTCTCCGTCGTCATGCCGCATGGCGACGCGGTACTCGCGGCCCGCTTCAGCCAGGATGGCCGGCGCATCGTCACCGCATCGCGCGACCGCATGGCGCGGGTCTGGGATGCGGACAGCGGCAAGATAATCGGTGCACCGATGGCCCACAGCGGCGCCGTCACGGCCGCCAGCTTCAGTGCGGACGGACAGCGCGTGGTGACCGCTTCCGTCGACGCGACGGCGCGTGCCTGGGATGCCGGGACAGGCACGCCGCTGGGCGAACCGATGCGGCATGCAAGCGCTGTGGTGTCGGCCAGTTTCAGTCCCGACGGCAGGCGCGTGATCACCGCCGCCGGGGACGGCGTGGCACGCGTATGGGATGGCTCGGTCAAGAAATTCCTGGCCGGGCCGATGAAACACGCCGGGCTGATCTATTCGATCAAGTTCAGTCCTGACGGAACCCGCATCGTCACGGCATCGATTGGCAACGCAGCGCGCGTCTGGGATGCCGCCAGTGGCCTTCCCGTAGGACAGCCAATGCTCCACGAGGACAAGGTTTTCTCGGCGGCGTTCAGTCCGGATGGCAGGCTTGTGGTCACCGCCTCGGCGGACGGAACCGCGCGTGTCTGGGACGCCAGCAACGGCGCGCCGCGCAGCGAGCTGATGTCGCATTATCAGGAGCCGGTCCAGGTGGCGCGCTTCCTTGCCGATTCCACCAGCGTGACGACAGTTTCCAACGGTAGCTTGCGAGTCTGGCGCGCAGGTCCGATCCAGCCCGACGCCGCACTGCAAACCTACACAGAGCAATACGATTCAGGCCAGTCGCACGCCCTTCTGTTGGAGAACGCCTCCTGCTTCACCACCGTGGAGGCCGATGGTCAGACGCGCATATGGGACCTGTCGACCCGCGCACCGGTGGGCCTGCCAATGAAAATGTCCCAGGGGAAGATCAATGATGTGAGCGCCGACCGCACCCGCGCCCTCGAAGTATGGAACGATGGCGTCCGTGTCTGGCTGACTTCCACCGGGCGCCCTGCCGGTGCCCCGATGGCGACAGGCGTTGCGCTCGACGACGCCCGCTTCAGCCCGGATGGCAAGCTCGTCGTCACGGTCAGGAGAGATGCGGTGGCGCGCCTTTGGGACACAGGCTCGGGCAAGCAGGCAGGCGCATCCATGCAGCATGGTCCCGGCGCAATTACTGTCGCCCGCTTCAGTCCGGATGGCTCGCGCGTCGTCACTGCTGCGCTGGACGGCACCGTACGGGTATGGGACGTCGCCACCAGCGCGTTGCTCGGCGTACCCATTGCGGCAAGCGGTGAAGCGGCGCCGTGGATTGGCGCGGCGACGGCCGGCGTTTGGCCATCGCCGTCCGTGACGCATTACCGATACTGCGAAATAACCGCTCCCAGCAACAGTCGCTTCAGCAACGCAAAGCCGGCCCCGCCACTTCCCGACAAAGCAAGCAAGCCCCGCGTGGCGCGGTTTCTGGCAATGTTGCGGCGTCGAACTGGTCGCCCAATACAGATCCGGCACTGCTTTCGCCTTACAATGCAGCGTATATCGTGCGCGCTCCGCAAACGGCGGCGCAGGCAGGCGTGGTCCCGGGGAGCGTCGATCGCCTGCGCCAAGTCGCCGCATCGGCATCTTCCGCCAATACCGCCATCACGTTTGGCTTGCTGCTGCTCGCTGCCGCGTCAGGAGGATACGTCACAGCGCGCCAGACCCGCCGGATTGCGGCCCTGCGCGGGCAGGACGCGACATGAAACCCGTCGAGGCGACGAACGCCGCCGCGTCCGCGGCCATACCGACGCAACGGCCAGCATGGCATCCGCGCGCGCTGCTCGCATCCGTGCTGGCAACCATCTGCGCCACGTGTGCAACATTGGCACCCGGCTTTGCCGAGTGGGAGTCGCGCGCCTGGACCGGTCCGCTCTACGCTGGCATGGCACCGCCGACGGTACTCGTCGTGTTGCTGGCGGTGCTGCCCGGCTGGCTTCCCCTGCACCTCGCTCCCACTGCCAAACAACGGCTGTTGGTATGGATTGCCCATACCTTCCGCTGGGTGCACCCGGCCGGCAGTGCCTTGGGCCTGCGCTCAGGCTACCTGCGCAGGACGGCACCTCTGCGCGATGCAGCGTTTCGCGTCCATGGCTGCCTGGCAGGCGTGGCGCTGGGCGTCATGGTTGCCGGGAGCGCCCAGCAGGCGCTGTTCCCCTGGCTGTTCGACACGCCATCCGAGGGCGTCACGGCGGTGCTCGGTGCGGTGCTGGGCATACTGTCCGGATCGTGCGCAATCCTGGTGCTGGTGGCAGTCCCCCGGCTTGCCGCAACATGGCGCATCGAAGGGCAAGTGGACGCGCTTGCCGCGATGCGGATCCTGCAGTTCGGGGCCGACGCATTGATTCTGATATTGGGAACCTATGCAATCGGCTACGCTACCGGCCGCGAAACAGCGCCGTCACTGTTGTTATTTCCACTGATAACGCTTGCCGCCTTGACCGGCTACGCAGTGCCGCAACTGCTATGGCGTGAACAAGCCGTGCCTGCGCGCGGCGTGTGGATCGTCCACCTCGATCCCGCCGCTGCCGGCCGCGGCGCTGTCCAGGCGGTCCTGCGCCAGGCCGACCAGCTGGCGCATACTTTGCTGCAGGGACCGATGACCGTGGTGGTCGACGCCGTACTCGATATCGGCGGCGAGCAGCTGCATGCCGCCTTGTCACTGGGCCGGGAGCGCGCCATGTTTCCCCGCCTCGAGGTGGAGCTGGCAGACTGGGGCATGCTGCTACCGCCAGCCGGGCGGTGGCAGGCATCGCCGGTGCGCGAACTGCATCTACCACCTCACCTCATGCTGCCGGCGCTGGCGCGCTTTGCCGGCGCCGCCGATCTGGTGATTCTGTTGTCGAGCACGGTCGAGCCGGTGGAGGCCTGGAAACAGCGTTTCCGTCATGCCGACGACCTGGTCGTCTGGCACCGCGGCGACCTTGAGCCGGCGCCTGCGATGCCGCCGGCGCCAGCAACCGGGACGGCAAGCCCGGGGACATCTGGGAAAAGGTGATCACGTCCAGTCCGTTCTCGCCGGCCGATAATGTCTTGTCTCAGTCGTGGCGCCGGGCGGCGCCGCGTTCATGCTGCGCGCACATGGTTTGGTTTGGCTTACCTGTCGGGCATATCGAGCAGCCGGCCGACGCATAAAAAACCGCATCACCAGTGGATTGTCCGCTACGATGGAATCAGGGCGATCGAGACTGGCAGGTCCCGCTGGCCTTACGTTTGCACAAGTGCACGATACGCTGGAGGCGACCATGGCGCGCGACAACGATACCTGGCTGAAAGCTGCAGAATTGGACCTCGAACGGATTGTCGCTGCGGATGCGCAGGCCAGGCTGTCGTTGCTGGCGAGCATGAAGATGGCCGTCATCGGCGCTTGCGCAAAGCGTGCGTACGAAGCGTTCCGAGACCAGCATTGCATGGACAAGGCCACCCGGTCCGCGCTCGTTTTCGCGCGCCTGACTATCGAAAATCTGCGTACCGATATGCTCGGCGCGCGCGCGCGTCAACGTGCTTATGACACGGCCTGGCGCGTCATGACAAAAGCGCTCGCCGAATCCGACCGCATCGCGCATGGCGCCGCATTCGCTGAACTGAACCGTACCGCCTCAGCGCTGCTTATGCTGCGCCCTGGCCCGGCCAGCTCGGCGAACCTGTCGGAGAGTGTCAAATTCCTTAATCGAGCGATTTCTGCCTACCAGCTTGTCGGTGACGTTGTACGGTGCGCCGAGGTCGCGCTCGAGGTTCTGCGCGCAACGAGAGCAGTGCCGTATTCGGCGTCCGATATACCCTTTGCCTTTTACCTTGGCCTGGTCGATGCAGCCGGAAGCGCTATCGAACACAAGGCCGACAGTTGGGAAGCCATGTCCAGGGCCTGGGCGAAAACGGAAGCGCCGGACGGGCTGGAACGCGGTTACCAATGCGCGGAGCAGGCCTACCAGGCTGCGCGGGCCGACCATGACGACGCTGGCGCCGCGCAGGCGAAAATCACGATCGGCCATTTCTGGCTCGACCTGTCCAGCCATCCAGAACTCATCGCCGCCGGCGTGCTGGGTGCCCGGTTTCGCGAGGTCGATCCCCTCACGTTCATGACGGCGCAATTTGCTGACGCGTTAGCCCATGCCGACGCGGCGCACAACGCTACACTGGCTGGCAAGGCGGCACACAAGCTAAGTGCGGTTCTCGTGCAGCTCGTGTTCGGCCGCGACGAACGGCAGCGCATGGATGTCATGTTCGACGCCCTGCACAGGACAGTGTCGCTGTTCGAGGGCGCGGAACGGGCCGTTGCAGCATGCAACCTGGCGAGCGCACTGCTGCAACAGTTTGTCAGGGGATGGGGCGGATCGGATGGCGCGGTGCGTGCAGCGATTGCAAAGGCGGCACAATTGGCGGCCGATTTCGGGCAGGAGGAAGTAAAGGTCGCGTGCATGGAAATGGCGGCGGGCTATCAGCGCTTCATCACACCGGACAGCATGCGTGACATGCTGTCCGGTGTGATTCACCCCGACGGGCATCTCGATGCCCGGTTCGGGGCGCCTGAGGTACTCTATTTCAAAACGGAACAGGTGCATGAAGCGACCGTGGCCGGGGGTGCAAGCTGCAATATACGCACGCTGCTGCTGGGCCTTGACGGGCAGGACAGAGAAGGGGTGATGGCGGTGGCGCGGCACGGCACGACAGTGGAGGTGCGCTTCAGTGTTCCCTGCGCGCGGTGCGGGGTTGCCGCTGCATTGACGATGCCGCTGGTCGTCAATTCTGACGACGACCCGGTTTCATTGGCAACGATTCGACGCATGGAGGAAGACGGACTGCCTTGCGCGCATTGCGGGTCACGCAACCAAGTGCAGTTTGCATACTCGGCGCAAGCGGCAAGTTTCTCGTCCCATCCGGTCGTGATTTATCCGTCCGCCTGGATTGAGCAAAAAACCGATAGTGCAAAATTACAACTCATGCTTGCTGCGGTCCTGCACGCTGCGTTCACCGGCGCCAATGTGCACGCGATCGAGCATACCGTGCCTGCGGAAGCCATTCTTGTAATGGGATCGATGACGATGAACGCCATCCTCGACCTCAAAGTGCAAGCCGCAATGATGCAGGTTGCCAGTTGCCTCCTGACAGGCAATGTCACGGCCGTCCGGGCAGTGTTGGCCGCGCATCCGGATGCGGCCAGCGCATTCCTTACGCTGGCGCCCGATGACGTCAACGCACTCATGAAAGACATCATTGCGACCATTGCCCTGGCCGGTACCGGTCCGGCGGCCCCCGCATCGCTGGCAACGGTGTTGCATGCCTTCTTTTCGACACTACAACAAAAAGGTATCGACGCCGCTATGGCGCCGTGGGAAGCGCATGCAGCGCGCTCGACGGAGCAGCAGGAATCGTTCGAGGAGGCGTTCTCGGTCGCCGCAGACACGGCGCAATGCGCGGCGTATCTGCGGGCCTTTATCGCATCCGCGCCTGATTTCAGCCATGACCGGCTGGAAGCAATTTACGAGATGATCAAAATGGACTTCGACATCAAGGACTGGAGAGCGTGGACAAAAGAACACGAGGCCATGCTGGGGAAAGAAGGCGCGCAGCAGTACAAGGACACCCTGCGCGCAATGGCAGAAGACAGCATGCAGTCCATCGTCGCCGCTGAGCGGGACACGGGCACCACGCAAGCAGCCAAGCGACTCGTGCAAGCTGCGCTGTCCGGAAACGGTCATTTCATCTTGCTGTTGCGCGCATTTGACATCGAGGTGAGGGTGACCAGGCTGCCGGGCAACCCGCTGGCCGATCCTGCCACCAAGGAGGCGATTGGCGCCGACACGCGCATCGGCTGGCGCATGCTCGAAATCCATCCCGAGAATTTGATACGTTCGATTGAGGAACATCTTGCAGGCAGGGGCGACGTGGTCGCCATTTCAAACATGTTCGACTGGTTCGCATCAGACGAGGTTGCCAGATTTTACGTTGACAACGCCGAATGGAAAAAACTGGCATTTTCGCTCAGTGCTCATGCGAACAAAATTGTTTTCGCCCTGCCAGCCGATCTGGAAACAATGGCGCAAGGGGCCAGCGAGGAGCTGTCTGCCCTGATGCGACTGGGCGCGCAGCCGCGCACGGTCATCGTGCTTGACGACAGCCAGAAAACATCGGCGGAAGAGATCATACATGCCCGTACATTGTTATTTGAGCGCGGGTTTGCGCACGTCATATCGGGTCGCGAACTCGACCGACTGCCCGGCCTGCTCGAGGCTGGCCCTGGTTAGCGGCGCACACGACGTCAACTGCCGCGGGGTTCGGGGCGTTTCAAGTTAAGGCATCTGCCTGGCGTGCTTTCGCGAGAATGATGATCATGAGGGTCATTTGGAAAGGCTGCGCACCCATTCGGATAGTGCACATAAGGAACGGAGCACCGAAGAGATGACTTTGCACGCGTGCCGACCCAGCATGCAGTGTTCCACCGCGAACACGGCCGCCTGCACGCGACTTGTCAGCTTGCGTTTTTTGAGCACATTCCGGACATGAATCTTGACCGTGCTTTCGGCCAGGTCGAGCGCGCGGGCGGGCGGGCGATGGCATTGTTGCTCTCTCCGCGAGCCGGGCAAGCAGTGATCTGGCGCTCGCGCGGCGCCAATTTTTCCAGTTCCGACGCGGCGGCCGGCGTGCCACCGAGCAGTGGCGCCACGAGCTTGGCGGTCATCGTCTCGGCCACGACCGTTGCGTCGGCGGCGGCGCGGCGTATTGCACGGGTCAGGTAATCGGTGTCGATATTCTTGGGCAAGTAGCCGGCGGCGCCAGCGATCAGCGCGACCGGCAGGTCTAGAGCGTCGTCCGCATCACCACGGCGCTGTCCGGACTGTCCTGCAGCGGCAAATGCAGCGTTTCGAGTCCCCGGCATGTGCAGGTCGACCCGCCTGGGATGAGGCGATGCGTGCATGGCCACGCCGCCCCGCCAAGGGAACGAACAACGGGGGCGCTTGCTATTGGTTACATCACTGCATTGTCCGACATTGACCCGGAACGACTGCTCAATGCGTGAGTATTCCAGCCACTCATTCGTTATTGCCCCCTTTTCCGCTGCAGGGAGCGATTTTCGTGCACCGGTGGCACTTCGCTGCGCCTTCACATGCGTTGCATCGAGCGCAGCATCATCCAAATCGATGCGGCCAGATGCCTCTGCGGCTTCTTGCATAACCTTCCGCACGCGCTCCCAAGTGCCGTTGCTTTACCAACATACAAACCTGGGTGTACGAGATTTTGATCGGTACCCGTCCGCTGACACTTGCAATAATCTGGCGCCGACATGAAGGACTGGGCATCCCTGCAAAATGCTTGATAAAACCACCTGCGACTGTGGCCGCGCAGGCCGAGGAAAAACCCAAGGTGAACAAAGCGCAGATTATCGACAAGATGCAAGCGGCCACGAGCTGAACAACCGCGGCAGCGGTTGGAGCTTGAGCGCGCCGAAGCGGGCTAGTGGTGCCGCCGTTGCAATGAAGGTCGACGACGACCCGGTGACTGCATTCTTAGCGGATGGAGCGATTCGCATCGGGATGCTTATGTGCTGGTCGACGAGTTCAACAACTCGACGGTTTGAGACAATGCATTTCCCTCGGGCCCAATCAGGTCGAACTGCGGCACCAGGTCGCCCACGAATGCGACGTAGTTGTTCGTCGCGACCTGGACCGGTATCTCGCCTGGCAGCTCGGTTAATCGTTCGCTCGGTGTTCGCATCAGGTCTCAGCCACCTCGTTATATTTTTTGCTGGCAAACGCTCGCGCAGGTCGCACACATCGCTGGCACGCAGCGCGCGGCGGCGCCCGGCCGTCCTAGCGCCGTTTCCGCACCTGGTCAGTATCCGGCGACGAAGTAAATCCCCCGCCAACCCGCTTCTGTTTTGCTAAATCCCGTTCGATAGCCGTAGCCGTCCTTGACCGGACACTGCACCGTGTCCTGGCGCATGCCGCAACGCCCGCCAGTGATACGACAAAGATTTCGCAGTTAGCCTGGATCGTGGCGCCATGTGTCAAAGGCCGAGTCGATGCCTGCATCGCCGCCGAAGCTCCAATCTGACTCGTCGTCCATTGTGCACCTCAGCATGGCGTCGTTCTTCGCTGATGCCGCATCGTGAACACGCTTGACCACCGCCGCCGCAGCGGGCGGAATCGGACGGTCCCTGGCAAGCGCTTGGGTGCCGGATAAGGCCAGCAGTAGTATCAGATCCACGGCGTAATCCTGCATGTCGACGCCCTTGGTGTAGACGATCGGAACGGTGCTGGCTCAGCCGGTGGCAAGGGTGCTAACGCGCAGGACAGATGCGATGGATGACGATCTTTCCTGTGCCGTCGGTGTCGATCTGCGTTGAATCGGTGACCACACCGATGCTGCCGTCGAATTCTGGGAACTTCGCCACGAGGGCCGGTTTATCATTCGCAACGGCTGCCATGCCATATTGATCCAGCATGCCACGCCGCTGGCCTGCAATGGCTGGAGCGATCTCGACAGCCGGCCCGTTGCCTAGTCCGGGCTGGCATCCTGCCCCGCGGCGCCACGGTCGCTGCCTGCGGCCCTGGCATTTTCGCTGCGCAGCTGGCCGGCCATTTTCCAGCACAGCAGCGCGACCACGCCCACGCCCAGCACCAGGAAGCCCCACAGGATGGCCGAGCGCTGGCCCGCCGACATCCCCGCGCGCTGGGCTGCCGACGGGCCGTCGTCGGCGACGCGTTGCAGCGACGCCGGTCCCACGCTGGCCGCTTCAAGCGCTAGCAGGTCGGCGTTGCCGTAGCCCGGGGCGACGTCGGCCAGCGGCGCTTGCGCCCCCGCTACCTCCTGACGTCCCACCGCCAGCACGTACGGTCCCGGTTGCCGGGTCGAAAAAATCAGCGTCCCCGGGGTCCAGCCTATGCGCAGTTGCGGCCGCACATCGATCGGCGTGGTCGGGCGGATCACGATCTGTTCCAGCGACATCCCGGCGAGGGACAGGTCCTGGGGAACGCGCACCTTTCCGTTCTGCAAGATGCTGTAGAAGGTCGTGCGCAGCACCGGCACGAAATGCCAGCGGCGCTGTTTGGCCGCGCCTGGCACGGTTGCAACCTGGGCCACTTCCTCGTAGCGCCCCACCACGCTGGGCATGACCAGGCCCGGTTCGGCGATTTTAAAACCCACCGCCTCGAGCGGTACGGCCGGGCCGATCGGGTAAGCCAGGTCGCCCGGAAACAAGCCGGGGCGCGCGTCGACGAGTATCGATTCGGGCGGCGCCGCAGGCGCTTGCATGTCTTCGCGTTCGGCGTCGGCGCCGGCGAACATACTCGGATTCCCCCCACGCCAGCGCACCCGCAGGTAGCGCGACGCAGTTGGCTCGAACGCGATCCTGTTGTTGGACACGGTGTCGCTGTTGGCGTTGCTGAGCCAGTCCACCTGGCCGTACGCGATTTGCGTCCACTCCTGCAGATCGTCGCTCGCCTCGATGCCCAGCTGCGCGCTGTAATTGGCCTGGTCGGCAGGTGCCGCGAACACCAGCGCACTGACCGCGCCGCTGCCTGGCCTGGGCGGCCCAAGGTCGACCAGCACGCCCCCGATCAAATCCTGGCCCGGTTTGCCCGGCCCGGTTTCGACCGATTGCAAAGAGCCGTCCGGCCGGGTACGAATCGACAGCAGCGGCGCCGCAGGGTCGGACCCGCCAGCGAGCGCAAACAGCTTCACCGGCGTCGCAAGGCGTTTGCCGCTCTTGCCGCTGGCGGGTGGGCGCACTGCGAATGCCACCGGCCTTCCCTGCCTGTCGTACAGGCGCAGATCATCCAGTTGCGCCGACCTTGCGTGCAGGTAGACGTCTTTCGGCACTTGCAACTGCACCAGCACGCCCGTTGTGGCAAAGCTGACGCTCATCGTATGGCTGTAGAACGCGGGGCCGTCCGCCCGGGCGCGAGGCGCGGCCGGCAGTGCGCCCTTGGCAAGGTTCGGCGCGGCGCTGGCGGCGCCGCTCGCCAGGCTCAGGGCCAGGGCAATGGCACGGCCGGTTCGTCTGATCAGGGTCGCTGCACGGGTCATGGTTCCCCCCTCGGGCCGGGTGTGGTGGCAGGTTCTTGCGCGCCGGTCGGGACGTAGGGTGCCACGTAGCCGATCAGGACCATCATCAACCCGACCCCGACGAACGAGACGATGCGCTCCACCGTGCCTTTGTTGTCCAGGTCGAAAATGAACAGCTTGAGCACCACGACGCCGAGCAGCACCGCGCCGAACAACCACAGCTGCTTGCCGGTGCCGCGCCTGCGTGGCGCCGCGGTTCCCGCGTAACGCATAATGGCCAGCGCCGATACGCTCCATACGATCGACAGCATGGCCTGGATCAAGGTTGATGCCGCCAGTGCCTGTAGTTCGTAGGGAATGCCGGCCAGGTGCGCGGCGGTGCGCAGCAGGCAGGCGTTGAGCCAGGCCCATGCCGCCAACGCGATCAAGCGCGGCATGCGCGCCGCGGGGGCGGTGGCGCCGTTCGCGTCCTGGCGCCACAGGTGGAGGCTGGCGATCGCGAGCAGCAGGGCACACAGCGTCGTGATGTCGAGCGGATTGAGCAAGGGCATGAAGGGCAACGGCGCCATCGAGCCGTCCTGTTGCAGATTCCAGTACGCCACCAGCAGCAGCAGCGCGCCGGTGATGACCGGCACCACCACCTTGCGGTACCAGCGCGCCAGCGGCGCGGTGGGCCAGCCCCCGGCGCGGCTGCGCCCGGCGAGCCAGAATGCGAGCCCGATCATGGCCCATGCCGGTATGAAATGCGCCCAGCTGCCGCTGACACGCCAGCCCGACAGGTTCAGCAGTGCCTGCTGGGAAGGGTCGATCTCCAGCCAGTCGGTGACCAGGCGCGACAGATACGGCCACAGCATCAGCCAGGGGCCACCGACGCGCACCAGGTGCAGGTACTTGCGCCAGGCGTTCTGCATCGGCCAGCCCGCCTTGTCCCAGCGGCGCAACAGGAGGTCGCCGCACAGCCACGTCACGGCCCAGCCGAGCGTCTGTTGCCAGGTTGCCCCTGCGCGGCTCAAGTTCAGGACGAACAGCATGGCTGCGGTCGATACCGACAGCGCCACCCAGGCCGGTACGCTGAACCAGCGCAGCGTCGGCCACGCAAGCCGGCGCGTTGCCGGCAGCGCTGCCAGGGCGCAGACGCTGACCAGGGCAAAATAGATGCTCGTTTGAATCGAACCCGGGTCGGCCAGGAAGTCGGTTTCGCCGCCCCAAAACGTTTCCTGCGGCTGCCTCGCGAACGCGTAGGTGCCCCTGATGATGCCTGCGCCAATGGTCAGGGCCGGCCAGAACCACCAGACCCCGGCCCAGATCAACATCCCGTTGCTGGCCACGGGACGCTGGTCTTGCCTGAACAGCCAGCTGGCAGCGCCCGCGCAGGCGGCCAGCAGAATCGGGGCGATCAGCAAGGGCGCGTCGGCAGGTCCATACATGCGCAGGACGGTCCACCCGGGTATCGGCACAAGCAAGGCGGCGGCCGCCAGGAACTGAAGCGAACAGGCCCGGCACTGGCGCGCCGACAGCTGCCCCACCGATGTGCCCGACCAGGCTGAGGCGACGACCAGCAGGAGGATGTCGAGTTGCCTGATCGGATTGGCGGTGAAGTCGTTCACATCGTTCAAGTAGTAGAACCAGGCGCCGTACTGCACCAGCAGGCCGAAGGCCCAGGTGCGTTTCCGGTTCTGGCGCAAGCCGGCCCAGATCAGTCCGACGCCTTCGAATGCCCACGCGGCCGATGTCCACGCGTCGTTAGCGGCAAACGGGATGGTCAGGGTGGCAAATACCGTGGCGATGGCCGTGAACGCGTCGATCAACCCCGCCTGCCCGGCAGCGCTGCGTTGACGCCGCCGCAACAGCGCTGCGGCCAACACGGCGTAAAACGCCGCCATGGCCAGCGCGGAAAACGCCATCCCAAAGGGCGTCCCTCCGACCATGCCGTACTGGAGCGCAATGACTGCCGCCGGGGTGCCGAATACCAGCGTCGCGTCGATCGGGTCCTTGAGTCGCGTGCTGCTGTGACCGGCCCAGGCCAGCGCAATGCCGACGTAGAACAGAAAAAACAGGATCACGAAGGGTTGCGCCGAGACATAGTTTTCATCGACGTAACGCGTCACGCCCCAGGCGCCGCCGATGAGGAATGTGGACCAGAAGCCGATCAGATTCAGGACGCGCCAGCGGCGCCGCAGCGCCAGCCAGAGGATGCCGGCGTCGAGCAAAGCGTAGTAGCTGAACAGCGCGACGTGGTTGCCGCTGCCGGTCGCCACCAGAATCGGCGCCGCGAATCCCGCGGCGATCCCGAACACGGCCAGCCACAGCGCGTCCTGCGCGGCCGCCAGCAGGCAGGTGCAGGCGGTCAACACAACCAGCAGCGGGAAAGCGAGCGCTGCAGGAATAAGGCCGAAGCGGGCGAAGGCCGCGTAGACCACCAGCATCAGGATGCCCGTTGCGGCGCCCTGCACCGAGAGTGAAAGGTCGCGCCGCGGCAAGCGGATTTTCCAGCCCCAACGCAGCAGTGCAAGGGCAAACACGACCACGCCGGCCAGGCGCAGTTCAATCGGAATGAACACGTGTTGCGCCGTGTACGTGAGCAGAAACCCCACCCCGATGATGAGGATCAGCAGGCCGAATTTGGTCACCAGGTTGCCGGTCAGCAGCCACGCGATGGCCGGATGGCGTGGTGTTGGCGTGGCGCGTTCCGGTACTGCGGCGCCAGGCCGTGCCGGTGCAGCGTTGCGGCCGGCGGCAGCGCGCGGCGCGGCCTCGTTGTCGGCGGGCGCCGCCGTCGTCTGCGCCGCCGCGATCTGGTCTGTCACGGCGGGCAGCGCCGCAGCAACCGGGACCATCGGCTCAGACGCAGACGCAGGCGTGGGCGCGTCCGCCAAGCCGGGATCGGCTGGCTGCCGAAGCGCTTGCGCCGCGCTGTCGACGCCTTGGGCTGTCGGCGCCACCGGCCGTTCCTGCACCGTCCCCCGGTTCTCTTCGAGCTTGGCCAGGCGCTGCTGGATCTGCACGATTAACCGGTCCTGTTCCCAAACGCGCGCGGCGGCATCCTCCAATTTGACGCGGGCCCCACGGCCAACGATTTTGGCAACGATGATTGGATACCCCAGCAATAAAAGCAAACTAAAGAGCAGCAGCAGTTCCATGCCTATTCTCCCGGTCGCTATCGGCGCTACCTGCTCAACGTGCGAGGCCGCGCGGTGGTCGAAGTACATATCATTATTTAACTGAAAGTCTACGTGATGTCGATTCCCATGTCGATTCACGCCCCTTTCTAACTGGAACATGTTGGCTGCATTCGTGAAGGGAATCGCCATCGGAGGCTGCGGTCTACGCCAGCCTGCACCGGCCCGGCCACGATTGCGACATCCTTCATGTGCAGTGCCTGGCGGTGGTCGAACCGTGTCGCGGTTCTGCGCAAGCAGCGTCCTGCTCCAGGTTCGCCTTGCGCCCCCGGTCGCCACCGCGCCGAGACGATTTGGCGCGACGCTGACGCCAAAGCTCCCATTTCCTCATGGCAACTTGAGAGTAGCAATACCCTGGCCCTCATCAAATTTTGGCAACCCAGCTCTCGCAATCGCTCTGACCAGGCAGTCACCTCCGTGTTGCGGCGCCTCAACCTACGGGCCACGTAACCATCTACGATTCCTATCTGCAAAGTTGCTTCTACACATGCCTGAACCAGCAGGAGGATCCGTGCCTACCGAAACAACAAAGCATGTCTTGCCTTCCTCGCGGCGCCGTGCTTGCTTTCGCCGCAAGGGATCGGAAGACGGCGCCATTGCTGTCATGACGCCCTTTATTCTGATCGTCATGTTTGCCATGTTCGGGATGGCGCTTGACCTCAGCCGCAGTTACAACAGGAAAGCGGAACTGCAAATTGCCGCAGATACCACAGCCCTGGCGGCGGCCGCTGCGCTGGATGGCACGCCGGCTGGAATCGACAGAGCGGTCACGGCGGCGCAGTCAGCTGCAGGTTACGCTACCTTCGCTTATGACACCCAAAATGTGACCTGGTCCGAGGCTGCGCTGAAGTTTGGAACAAGCGCGGATGGTGGCCCGGATAGCTGGCTGGATGCGACAGCGGCAAAGGCCAAGGCCTCGCAGATCTTTTTTACCCGGATCGATACCTCGGCCCTCGTCCCCAATCCCGGAAAAATCCAGAACATCTTCATCCCTGTCGTGTCACCGGACTTGGCGCAGACAACTGTGGCATCCACGGCGGTGGCTGGCCGCGATTCACTGAACGCTTTGCCGCTTGCAATCTGCGCGAACTCGACTACCCCTGCGGCCGCGCGCTCATCAGGCGAACTCGTCGAATACGGTTTCCGGCGAGGGGTTAGTTACGACCTGATGCATCTCAACCCCGGTGGGCGCTCGCCCGAAAATTTTCTGGTAAATCCGATCGCACCGCCCGGCACGGTTGGCACGCCAATGAAGAACAGGCTGGATGTCGTTGGACCGTTCGTCTGCACTGGAAAGATGGCGATACCCACGTTGCAGGGGGGCGACATCACAATTGAGCCGGGCTTTCCAATCGAATCGCTTTACGTGCAGCTCAATTCCCGGTTCGGCAGTGTCGCACCATGCACGTCATCGACGGCACCGGCCGATCCCGTGGTTAAGAACTTCGATCTTGCTAACGCAAGCTGGATGAAATTTAAGCCGGACAATATCTCCGCCAACGCTTTAGCAGCCCCGGATCCGCTGCTGACGGTAGCGGAAAAGCCAAGCGGCGCGGCTGCGACGTCGTACGGCATTTTGTGGACATATGCGAAGGCAGTCCCGTATTCAGCCTATGTCGCAAATGGCGGCGTTGAACCTCCAATCGGCTATTCCACCTATAACGATACCGATTGGGGCCTGCTTTACAACCCGGGATTGCCTCAACCGCAATCGTATATGAGTACACCATACCAGGCCGCCGGCGGAAGCGCGACCTACAGGCGTAGCCGCAATACCCGGGTGCTCCACGTTCCACTGTTGCACTGCCCGATTAACGCAGGCACCGGCGCCGTGGTCGGGATCGCAAAGTTTTTCATGATGATTCCTGCGAGTCCGTCCGCTTTATATGCGGAATTTGCCGGCATGGACACCGAGAGCGCCCTGGGCGGCAATGTGAGGCTTTACCGATGAAACGAACACGCAAAATGACTGGGCCGCATTATGCACGCGGATCGATCGCGGTCGAGGCGGCGATTCTGCTTCCTATTCTCGTGCTATTTCTTGGGCTGCCATCGATTCTCTGCGCCTTTTATTTTCGTCAGTATACGGCTGTGCAAAAAGCCGCGCACGACGCGGCGATTTACCTTTCAACAGCGCCAAAACTGGAAATGACAATGGCAGGGCCGGACGGCAACTTTGCTGCCCTAACTCTGGCAAAGCGCATCGTTATGAAGGAGCTAGCCGGCATCGTTCCGGCGGTGACCACCGCCGACCCTACCATTACATGCTACTACACAGTAGCCTCAACTTTGAAGAACATTCCTTGTACGCCGCAGATCTTCAACCTCGATACCCGCACATTGTTTCAATTCGACGTAACGGTCAGCGTACCTTTTATCAACCCGGTCACCGGCAGAGAGGTCGACGCCATGTATATGACGACCACCGTGACGGCGCGCTACGTGGGGAACTGACATGAAACGGCTTGCACTGAAAGGACGAAGAAAACGGACAGGCAGCGTGGCCATTGAATTCTCGCTGGTAGCGATTCTTTTTTTTACGGTTGTGTTCGGCACACTCGAGCTTGCGCGCGTGGAGTACCTGCTCAACACGCTGGAAGAAGTC
Source organism: Massilia sp. S19_KUP03_FR1 (assembly GCF_036688685.1). NCBI lineage: Bacteria > Pseudomonadati > Pseudomonadota > Betaproteobacteria > Burkholderiales > Oxalobacteraceae > Massilia > Massilia sp. S19_KUP03_FR1. The sequence continues at coordinate 47,558 of NZ_JAQQPS010000032.1, forward strand.
ACCCGCCGTGCCGCCTCTGCCGCGGCAAACGTCGACTACAGGGACGACGTCGCGATGCAGAATGTCCGGGCGAACGCCGTCTTCCGGACTTCGCGTGGCCCGCTGCTGCTGGGAGATCCCGTTACGGCGGACAATGTGAAGATTGACTACCTGTCGGTCTCGAAGGCGACCTGGGACATGACACACATGAGTAATCTTCCGACATGCCCCGAAGGGAATCAATCAAACTGCATGACCGACCCGCATGGCGCTAACTGCATCCGCTTCGTGCGTGCGAGGATTTGCACATCGGTGGATGACGACAGCAATTGCTCACTCATGCCCTACCAGATGGTTTTCCCGTTCCTTAACCTCTCCAGAATGAAGCTGCCGTCTGCCGAGACGATCGTTCCAGCGGGTAGCCTCGGTGCAAAGCCCGGTTCCATGCCATGTCCCTGACAGCCGTCGACGAAGCAATCCTTTTTGATGACAGGCGGCACTGTGCGGTTTGACGGGGCAGTTTCGGTACGACGGCATCTGGATCGAACCTAAAACCGGTGCGCTATTCCCTACCTGAGCTGGAGTCCGATCATCCTCTTGGGACAACACGAAACGCACCGCTATCTTGCTCCCTCAAATTGCGACACGCTCGCATCCAACGTCCCCACTGGGCCGGACTTTTTCAGCCACCTATTGGTGTGCTGCGTCCAAACGTCGGATACCACGCACCAGCCGACGCTTCGCGCATGCTGACCATGTCGACATATTCTTGCCACCAGAACGCACTGGTCATCATGGACCGAAACGAACTTGCGACACACCGTCGATCGGCAACCTGAACCGGAATGTTGCAGAACCGAGACCGTATAAAAATTAGTCCTAATTGTCAGTAATTTGCTAACCGATTGTCTGTGGCATGTATTAATATGTGTTGCTTTGTATAAATATTAGTTTGGCTTTGCGAAGGTTTTTGCGTCCGCCAGGCGGATGGCAATCATCCAACAGCAGGAGACGTCGTCACGCGCCGGCAAGCGGGTCGGCACCGAGTGCATCGTTCTATCAGACAGAAACAGATACCAACATGAGTTCAGACATCGCCTTGAATTTGATGGCGCAGTTATTGTGGGGAGCAGTCGTCATTTGCGGCCCGGTCCTTGCGTGCACTCTGGCCGTGGGCGTGGCCGTGAGCGTGCTGCAGGTCGTCACGCAAGTGCAGGACATGTCGCTCACCTTCATCCCAAAACTGGTCGCCACCGTACTGGCACTGATGTTGTTCGGTTCGTGGATGCTGAGAAAACTGCTGCTGCTCGCAACCAACCTGATTGCTGGCATTCCCGGTTACTTCTGAATCTATGCACGTCGACTTTTCCAATGCCTGGATCACGGCCGTACTGCTGTGCGCGCTGCGCCTGTCCGCGCTACTGCTGCTGGCACCTTTCTGGCAACCGCTCGGCCTGCCTGTGCGCGTGCGCCTGATGATCATCCTCGCGTTTTCGGCCACGCTGGTGTCCGCCACCCATGCGACGTCCCCGGTACTGCTGAACAGCTTGCCCGCATTGATACAGGCGGCAATGACCGAATTGTTGGTGGGTGCCCTGATGGCGTTCGGCGTGTTCACTGCATTTGCCGCCATCGCGTTTGCCGGCAATGCACTGGACCTGCAGATCGGCTTCAATATCGCCAACGTCTTCGATCCCGTCACGCGCAGCCAGTCCCCGTTACTGGCCTCGATTTTCGCCATGACCGCGGTCATGCTGTTCTTTTCCGCTGACGCGCACCACACCGTCATTCGCGGCTTTGCATGGTCGCTCGAGCGCATTCCGCTCGGTGGTCCCGCGCCACGGCCCGACATCGCCGCGCTGGGCCGCCAGTTTGGCATCGTCTTCACGCTCGGCCTGACGCTCGCCGCCCCGGTCATGTTCTGCCTGTTCCTGGTCGAACTGGCGATGGCGGTCCTGTCGCGCAACCTGCAACAACTCAATGTGTTCGTGCTGGGCACGCCCATCAAGATCATCCTCGGCCTGATGCTGCTGGCCACGCTGGCGCCCCAGTTCGGCCACACCACGCGCCGCATTTTCGACGCGATTTTCACTTTTTGGCAGGCGGTGCTCTGATGTCGGACGACAGCGGCGACAAAAGCCAGGCGGCCACGCCGCACAAGCTGCGCGAAGCCCGCAAGCGCGGCCAGGTCGCCAAGAGCGTGGAAGCGAATTACGCCGCCATCCTCGCCGTGCTGGCCGGCGTCTGCTTTGCGGTCGGTCCTGCCATGGCGCTGCGCGTGCTGGCCGTGGCGCGCCGCGCCATGGAACAGGGCGCACGCCTGGACTGGGCTAGAGACAACGTGGCCGGCTGGCTCATCGGCGTGCTGGCCGAAGGACTCGGCACGCTCGCGCCGCTGTTACTGGCGCTGGTGTGCGCCGTGGTGGTCGCCAACGTCGCCCAGGTGGGCGGCGTGTTCAGCTTCGACCCGATCAGCCCCGATTTCGACCGTCTCAACCCCGCCAGTGGCATGACGCGGCTATTTTCCATGAAGTCGATGTACGACGCCGCGCGCAGCCTGGTCAAACTGGTGCTGTTGTCGCTGGTGGCCTGGCTGGCGCTGCGCCAGCTGATGCCCGGGCTGGTGCGGCTGGCCTATATCGATGCGCACGGCCATGCGGCGGTGGCGCTGGGCGGCGTCGGCTCACTGCTGTTCAAGCTGTTTCTCGCCGTGCTGCTGATTGGCCTGGTCGACCTGGTCTACACGCGCTGGGACTTCGGCCGCAAGATGCGCATGAGCCAGCGCGACATCACGGACGAACACAAGCAGCGCGAAGGCGACCCGCGCATCCGCAGCCGCCTGCGCCAGCTGCGCACCGAGATGCTGAAAAACGCCAGAGCCGCGCGCAAGCTGCCCGAGGCCGACGTCCTGATCACCAATCCGACCCACATCGCAATTGCCATCTCGTACCGCCATGGCGACATGCCGGCCCCCAAGCTCCTGGCCAAGGCCAGCGGCAAGCTGGCGCAAAAAATGCGCGAAGCGGCGCGCGCCCACGCCATTCCCGTCGTCGAAAACCGGCCGCTGGCGCGCGCCCTGTTCAAGCGCGGCGAGACCGACCAGTACGTGCCGGAAGACCTGTATCCGCACATCGCCCGCATTTTGCTGTGGGTGTATGCCATGCGCCGCGCACGCCAGGAGGCCGCATGAACGCACTGCGTAAAATCCTGCAAGGCCAGAGCGACATCGCCATGGCGCTCATGGTGCTGGGCATCCTGTTCATGCTGTTCGCGCCGATTCCGTCGGGGATGCTGGACTTCCTGATCCTGGCCAATTTCAGCTTCGCGCTCCTGATCCTGCTGCTGACCTTTTATATGGCGAAACCGGTCGAGTTTTCGACCTTCCCGTCGATGCTGCTGGTGGCCACGCTGTTCCGCCTGGGCCTGAACGTGTCGGCCACGCGCCTCATTTTGCGCGACGGCGAGGCCGGCCAGGTGATCGGCGCCATCGGTTCCTACGTGGTGGGCGGCAATTTCGTCATCGGCCTGATCGTGTTCCTGATTCTGGTGGTGGTGCAGTACGTGGTGGTGACCAATGGTGCCCAGCGCGTCTCGGAAGTGGCGGCGCGCTTCACGCTGGACAGCATGCCGGGCCAGCAGATGAGCATCGACGCTGACCTGAACATGGGCTTCATCGACCAGGAAGAAGCGCAGCGCCGACGCCGCAACATCAGCAAGGAAGCGGCCTTCTACGGCGCCATGGACGGCGCCAGCAAATTCGTGAAGGGCGACGCGATCGCCGGCATCATCATCATGCTGATCAACAGCATCGGCGGTCTTGTCATCGGCGTCATGCAGCAAGGCATGGCGTGGGACCAGGCGTTGCAGACCTACACGCTGCTCACCATCGGCGACGGCATCGTCACCCAGGTGCCGGCGCTGGTCATCTCGGTTGGCACCGGCCTGATCGTGACGCGCTCGGCGGCCGACGACAACCTGGGCCAGGAGGCATTCCGCCAGATGACCGGCTTCGCCAAGCCGCTGGGCCTGGTCGCGCTGGCCCTGTGCGGGCTGATGTTTTTGCCCGGCATGCCAGTCCTGCCCGGCGTGGTGCTGGCGACCGTGTTTGCAGTGGCGATGCTGCTGCGGCGCAGCGCCCCACCCAAGGCGGATGCGCCGCCTGACGACGGCGCCCCGGGCGCGGTGACCAAACGCGACGAAGAAAACTGGGCCGCGCCGCCGGTCGAACCGGTGGAAGTACAACTCGGCGCCGCCCTGCTCACGATGGTCGAAGCCGACCAGCCGATGCTGATGGAGCGCATCGCCGCGTTCCGCAAGCAGTTTGCGCTGGAGACCGGTCTGGTGATCCCGAGTGTACGCTTCCGCGCCGGCGCCAGGCTCGCCGCCAGCGCGTACGAAATCCAGATTTTTGGCGCGGCCGCCGGGCGCGGCGAATTGCACGCCGACCGCCTGCTGGCCATCCAGCCGGGACCGGACGCACCCAAGCTGCCCGGCATCGAAACGCGCGAGCCCACCTTCAATTTGCCGGCAGTCTGGATCGAGCCGTCCCAGCGTGACGCCGCGCAGGCGCGCAAGTACACCCTGGTCGAACCGCAGACGGCCCTGATGACGCACCTGTGCGAAGTACTGCGCCAGCACGGCGCCAGTTTGCTGACGCGTCCTGAAACCGAACGATTGCTGCGGCGCGTACGCGAAACCCAGCCCGGGCTGGTCGAGGAAATCGTGCCGACGCTGCTCGGCGTGGGTGACGTGCAGCGCGTGCTGCAGAACCTGCTCAAGGAAAAAGTGTCGATCCGCCACCTCGACGCCATCGTCGAAAGCCTGGTCGATAACGCCAAACACAGCAAGGACCCGGCATGGCTGACCGAGCTGGTACGCCAACGCCTGGGTCCACTGATCTGCCAGGCCATCACCGGCGGCGCGCAGGCGCTGCACGTGATGACGCTCGACCCGACCATCGAGCACACGCTGCTGCAAAGCGTCAGCGCCGCAGAAAACGGCGGCATGATCGCGGTCGAACCGGTGTTCGCCGAGAAGGTCGTCAGTGGCCTGGCGCTGCAGGCGGACAAGATGAGCAAGGCCAGCGTGGTGCCGGTGCTGCTGTGCGCGCCCGAACTGCGGCGCCACCTGCGCCAGCTGTCCGAGCGCATGGTGCCGCAGTTGCGCGTGCTGTCACTGGCCGAGGTGCCCGGCACGGTCGAATTGCGCGCGTTTGCCACGCTCACTTTATAAGTCGTATCAACTGGAGAACCGGACATGAGCAACGCCCTGATCACTGCCGTCGACAGCATGCAGAACGACATGCGACTGATGGAAACGCTGAGCCAGAACATGGTGAACATCAGCACGCCCGGCTACCGGCGCGTGCAGCCTGCCGCACCCGCGTTCGCGCAGGCGCTGGCCGCCGCGCAGCCCGGTGCCGCAGCGCGCTTGACGTCATCAGCCGTGCCAACGCCGCCCCTGGCCAGCGTCGACCTGACCCACGGCGCCGTCAAGCCGACCGGCCGTGACTGGGACCTGGCGATCGATGGCGACGGCTATTTCGAGCTTGCCACGCCCAACGGTCTGGCCTACACCCGGGCCGGCGACTTCGCGCTCGACGCACGCGGGCGGCTGGTCTCGACAGCCGGTTTTCCGGTGCAGGGCGTGCAGGGCGACATCGTCCTCGACGGCCCCGCCGCCACCGTCGGCCGCGATGGCCGCATCACCCAGGACGGGCGCGAAGTGGCGCAGCTGCGCATCGTGCGCTTCGCCGATGCCAAAGCGCTGCACCCGGGCGCGGCCGGGGCGCTGCAGCCGCTGGCGGGCGCCGTCGGCGAGCAGGACACCCGCTCCCAGCTGCTCACCGGCCACCTGGAAGCGTCGAACGTGGCTCCGATGCGCGAAATGGTGGCGCTGATGCAGACGACGCGCCATTTCGAAGCGGCGCAAAAACTGTACCAGGGCTATGACGAGATGCTCGGCAACGCCATCCAGAAACTCGGTCAATTCTGACACCAGGACAATTCATGAACGACGCACTGTATATCGCCGCCACCGGCATGCAAGCCCAGCAACTGACGATCGACTCGATCGCGAACAACCTCGCCAATGTCAGCACCACCGGTTTTAAAAAAGGCCGCGTCGCGTTCCAGCAGATGATGCAGGCCGACCCTGCGGCCACGACGCAGGCCGCATCCGCCGGTCTGGGCATTGCGGTGGCCAGCATCACCCGCGACTTCACATCGGGCGCCCTGGCGCAGACCGGCGCGCAGATGGATGTCGCCATCGACGGCAGCGGGATGCTCGAAGTGGCACTGGCCGACGGCAGCCGCGCCTATACGCGTGGCGGCACCCTCACCGTCAGCCCCGACTCCTACCTGGCCACGGCCGACGGGCACGTGCTGAAACCGTCGATTCATATTCCCGCGGGCGTGTCGGCCATTCACATTGCAGCAGACGGCAAAGTCAGCGTGCAGCGTGGCGTCACGGGTACGCCGGTCGACGTCGGCCAGCTGGAGCTGGCGTCGTTCACCAATCCGGCTGCACTGACTGCGCTGGCCGGCGGCCTGTACACCCCCACCGAAGCGTCGGGTGAGGCGCTGGTCGCCAAGGCCGGCAGCACGGGCTTCGGCAAGCTGGTGCAAGGGTCGCTGGAAAACTCGAACGTCAACCTGACCGACGAGATGGTGACCTTGATCGTGGCCCAGCGCGCGTACGAGATGAGCTCGAAAATCATCCAGGCCTCGGACGAGCTGATGTCGCTGACCAACAACCTGCGCCGCTAATATGCGCCTGCCGCCCGCGCTCCTGCTGTTGGCGCCGCTGCTGGCCAGCGCCGCACCGGCCACGCTCGACCTGCAACCGACCGCACTGGCGCCTGGCGCGCGCGTGCGCCTGGCCGATGTGGCAACCGTGCGCGTACCAGGCGACGCGGCGGGCCTGGCCGCAGTCGACCTGGCCGCGGCCCCCCTGCCCGGCTACACGCTGCGCCTGTCCCGCACGGAGATCGCGCGCATCCTGCGTGCCCGTGCCCTGCCCTATGTGCTGGCGCCCGAGGGACCAGCGGCGGTGCAAATCGAGCGGCGCAGCCAGGGTTTCGATCCGGCCCGTGTGACGCAGGTGGCCGAACAGGCCTTGCAAGCATTGGCCGCGCTGGATGGCACGCGCCTGGAACTGGTACTGGCCGCGCCGCTGCCGGAACTGGCGCTGCCGGCCGGCGCCGTCTCCCTGCGCGTGCGCGCACCCGCGCCGCACAGCCTGCGCCAGCGCCGTCCGACTGTCTGGGTCGATATCACGGTGGACGGCACCTTCGTGCGCACGGTGCCGGTCGGTTTTGAGGCGCATGCCTGGCACGGCGTCCTGGTGGCGGCGCGGGCGCTCGACGCCGGCACCGTTCCCGCCTGCGCCGACCTGCAGGTGCGCGACCTCGACCTGACCGAGCTCGCCGGCGCCACCCTCGACCATTGCGACGCCGTGCGCGGGCGCCTCGGCCACGCGCTGGCCGCCGGCGCAGCGCTGCTGGCCGGGCAACTGAAGCAGCAGGCCGCCGTCACCCAGGGCGACATGGTGACGCTGGCCTTTTCCGACGGCGCCATCGTGCTTGAGTCGCGTGCGACTGCGCTGGCCG